>NZ_CAXQBR010000070.1 GCF_964222135.1 Euzebya sp. | reverse complement strand
GCCCCCACCCTCCGAGGTCTGATGCACGACCAGCCCGCACTCCCCGACGGCATCCGCCTGTCCACGCTGCCCAACGGCATCCGCGTGGCCAGCGAGCACCTCCCCGGCGTCCGCAGCGTCAGCGTGGGCTTCTGGGTCGGGGTGGGCTCGCGGGACGAGACCAGCCCGCTCGAAGGTGCGACGCACTTCCTCGAGCACCTGCTGTTCAAGGGCACCGAGACCCGCAGCGCGCTCGAGATCGCCCAGGTGATGGACGCCGTCGGCGGTGACATGAACGCGTTCACCGCCAAGGAGTACACCGCCTACTACGCGCGCTGCCTCGATCGGGACCTCGGCCTGGCCATCGACGTGCTGGGCGACATGCTGACCTCCTCGACGATCGTCGAGGACGAGGTCGAGAACGAGCGCGACGTGGTCCTCGAAGAGCTGCGCATGCACCTCGACGACCCCTCGGATCTGGTGCACGCCGAGTTCGCCGAGGCGTTCTTCGGCGACCACCCCCTGGGTCGCGAGGTGCTCGGCACCACCGAGTCGATGACGGCGATGACCCGCGACCAGGTCACCGGCTGGTGGCGCGAGCGCTACACCGCCGACGTGATCACCGTCAGCGCCGCGGGCAACCTCGACCACGACGAGCTGGTCGCGCTGGTCGGGGACGCGATCGGCGGCTACGAGGCCGTGGGCACCCCCCCGAGCGACGGTGGCGGCGCCCCCACGGCGCCCCGGACGCCCCTGCGCGTCCGCACCCGGCCGACCGAGCAGGCCCACCTGATCCTGGGCGGCAGCGGGCTGTCCCGCGGCGACGACCGCCGCTGGGCGATGGCCGTGCTCAACCAAGCCCTCGGCGGCGGCATGGCCAGCCGCCTGTTCCAGGAGGTCCGCGAGAAGCGCGGGCTCGCGTACAGCGTCTACTCCTACCCCTCCGCGTACGCCGACACCGGCACCTTCGGCGTCTACGCCGGGACGGCACCGGCCCGCGCGGCGCAGGTGGTCGAGGTGGTCCGCGAGGAGATCCGCCGCGTGCTCGAGTGTGGGCTCGACGACGACGAGCTCGTCCGCGCCAAGGGCTACCTGGCCGGGTCGACGCTCATGGCCCTCGAGGACACGTCCAGCCGGATGACGCGGATCGGCCGCTCGCTGACCACCGGCGTGCCCCTGCTCGGCCTCGACGAGATCATGGCGGCCATCGAGGCGGTCACCCACGCCGACGTCGCCGAGGTCGCAGAGGTGCTGCTCGGCGGCCCGCAGACCCTGGCGGTCGTCGGACCGCTCGAGGCGACCGACCTCGCCGGCGTCGTCTGAGGGGCGGGCTAGGGTTCTGCACATGTTGCGCGTCGCCGTCCTCGGAGCGCAGGGCCGCATGGGCTCTGAGACCTGCCGGGCCATCACCGACGACCCCGAGCTCGAGCTGGTCGCCGCCCTCGACGCCGAGGACAGTCGAGAGGCCATCCTCGACGCCGGCGCCGACGTGTGCGTCGACTTCACCCATCCCGACTCGGTGAAGGCGAACGTCACCTGGCTCCTGAGGGCCGGGGTGCACGCCGTCGTGGGCACCACCGGCCTGACCGACGACGACCTGGCCGAGATCGAGGCGCTGACCGGTCCGGCCAACGCCCTCGTCGCGCCGAACTTCGCCCTCGGCGCGGTGCTGATGATGACCTTCGCCCAGCAGGCGGCCCTGCACCTGCCGCACGTCGAGATCATCGAGCGCCACCACGACCGCAAGGTCGACGCGCCGTCCGGCACCGCGCTCCGCACCGCCGACCTGATCGCCGCCGCCCAGGCCGCCGCCCCCGCCGGCACCGCCGCCGCGGAGGGGACGCCGCCGCCCGTCGGCCCCGATGGCAACCCCGCGCGGGGGCACCTCCAGCACGAGATCCCCGTCCACGCCGTCCGGCTGCCCGGCCTGGTCGCTCACCAAGAAGTCGTCTTCGGCGGCACCGGCGAGACCCTCACGATCCGCCACGACTCCCTCGACCGGTCCTCGTTCATGCCGGGCGTCCGGATGGCGGTCAAGGCCGTCCCCACCCGTCCGGGGCTGACCGTCGGCCTCGAGTCGATCCTCTTCCCGTGAGCGGCGGGCGTCCCGTGAGCGGCACGGCGACCGACGGGCAGCTGACCGATGACGAGCGGCGGTTGCTGGCCCCGCACGTCTCCACCACCGAGGGGCCCGTGTTCGCCCTCGTCGGCCTGCCCGAGGTGGTCAAGGGCGCCATGTTCGCCCGCTACTCGCGGTCCCCGAAGTCCCTCCGCCGCCTCCTGCTCGACGAGTTCGCCGACGCGCTGACCGGCGACGCCGGCACGGCCGCGGACGAGGGGTCGCGCGCCGCGGCGCTCTACGACCGGGTGTTCCTGCAGTACGGCGACGACTCCGTCGCCCAGCTCGGCGGTGCCCACCTCGCGGTGGAGGGCGCGTCGAACCTGCTGACCAAGCAGCTCGAGTGGGGACGCCTGGCCGCCTACCTCGAGCAGTCGACCCGCTACATCCCCTACGACGACCGGCCCGGTGGCCGCTACCGGTACCACCGGCCGGCCGAGGTCATGGCCGGCCCCCACGCCGCGCGGTACGTCGCCGACCTCGACCTCGTCTTCGAGCGGTACGCGGCGATGATCGAGCCGCTCCAGGCCTGGGCTCGCGAGCGCTTCCCCCAGGACGCGGCGACCTCCGACGTCGCCTACCGCAACACGATCCGCGCGAAGGCGCTCGACTCCCTGCGCGGCCTGCTGCCCGCGGCGACGACGTCGAACGTCGGCATCTTCGCGAGCGGCCAGGCGTACGAGAACATGCTCCTCCGGATGGCCGGGCACGACCTCGCGGAGGTCCGCGACGCCGCCGCGGCGATGCTCACCGAGCTCCGCGCGGTCATCCCGAGCTTCCTCACGCGCGTCGACCTGCCCGACCGCGGGCAGGCGTGGACCGCCTACCTGCGCGACATCCGCACCGCGGCCCGGGACGCCGCCGCCGAGGTCGCCGGCGACGCGCTGACCGCGGCGGCGGAGCCGAGCGTGGACCTGGTCGCACACGGCCCCGCCGACGTCGAGGTCGACCTGGTCACCGGCATCCTCGCCGAGCACACCGACCTGTCCGAGGTCGCGCTGCGCGACCGGGTCGCGGCCCTGCCCGCCGCGGAGCGGCACACGATCGTCACCGCCCACGTCGGGGACCGCGCCAACCGCCGCCACCGGCCCGGACGGGCCTTCGAGCGGCCGTGGTACCGCTTCGACGTCGTCAGCGACTACGGCGCGTTCCGGGACCTCCAGCGCCACCGGATGGCGACGATCACCTGGCAGCTGCTCACCCCCCGGCACGGCTACGACGTGCCGCCCGAGGTCGTCGAGGCCGGGCTGACCGCCCGCTACGACGAGGTCATGGAGCGCCAGGCCGCCCTGCACGCGGCGCTGCTCGACGCGCACGGACCGGTCGTGGCCCAGTACGCCGTCGGGTTCGGCTGGCGGATGCGGTACTCGATGCAGCTGAACGCCCGCGCGGCGATGCAGGTGATCGAGCTGCGGACCACACCGCAGGGCCACCCCTCCTACCGGTGGATCTGCCAGCGGATGCACGACCGCATCGCCGAGGTCCACCCGGTCGTCGCGGCCGCGATGACCTTCGCCGACCACTCGACCGGCGAGCTCGAGCGGCTCGAGTCCGAGCGACGGCTCGATGCCCGGCGCCGTGCGCGCGGCTGACAGGTCACGGGTGAGGCGTACGCTGCCGGGCGTGGACCACGAGCACGGCGAGGGAGGCCCGTCCCGGGTGTACACACCCGACGAGACGCTGCTGCGCCGCTTCGGGGTGGTCCGCGCGGTCGGCGGCGGCGCCTACATCGTGGCCTGCGCGATCCTCGGCTCGATCTACGGCTTGGACGCCTGGCCGCTGCTGCTCGGGATCCCGGTCCTCGCCGTGGTCACGACCGTCTACTTCGTCCGCTGCCTGCAGTTCCCGCGGACCGCCGTCGCGCTGTCCCTCGTCGCCGACGCGATCGTGCTCGGCGGGGCCGCGGCGTTCGTGGGCGGCACCGGCGCGGGCACGGCCGCGCTGTACGTCATCCCGATCGTCAGCGCCGGGATCGTCCTCGGCCCGACCGCGGCCACCGGCTTCACCGCCTTCACCGTGGTCCTCGCCTGGCTCCAGCTCGTCAGCGAGCAGGTGCTCTTCGCCCCCGAGATCCTCTACCGGGAGGACATGGGCGACCGGGTCGTGGTCCTCATGATCATGACCGCCGTGCTGATCAGCGTCGGCTACCTCACCGGCACCTACGCCTCGCGGCTGCAGGAGAACATCGCCGCCGCGGGCACCGAAGCGGACGAGGTCCGGCGCCGCACCCGGCGGCGGCGGTCGTTCGTGCGGCAGGTCGCCGCCGACGTGCTCGACCCCCTCCACGCGGTCGAGGACGTCGCGGACACCCTGGACTCCGACGACCCGCTCGACGGCGAGACCCGGCGGTCCCTCGCCGCCCAGCTGCGGATGCGCACCGCGCAGCTCGAGGGGGAGATCAGCCAGCTCGTCGACGTCGGCGCCCTCGACGAGGCGCGGGACTCGAAACCAGAGGCGGTCCTGCTCAGCCGCGTCGTGAGCGACTGCCTCCAGGCGCTCGCCGGGCCGCTCGCGGCCTACGAGGTCACCGTCGACGTGCCGACGATCCGCGTCGCCGGGGACCGGCGGTCGGCGCGGCGCATCGCCTACAACCTCCTCGAGAACGTCGTCGACCACACCCCGCCGGGCACCCGCGTCTGGATCGAGGGTCGGACGTCGGGCGGCCAGGGCGTCCTGATCGTCACCGACGACGGGCCGGGCGTCCCGTCAGGCGTCGTCGCGCGGCTCTTCGACCCCCCCGACGAGAGCGGCACGCCCCGCGTCGGGATGCCGCTCGTCAAGGAGCTCGTCGACGCGATGGGTGCCGAGATCACCTACACGCCCCGGGCCAGCGGCGGATCGATCTTCCTCGTCGGGTTCCGGCTCGCACCGCGTGACGCGCCGGGGTTCGACGAGTCCGCAGACGTCACACCAGCCACGTGAACCTCTATGGCCACGTGAGCCACACCGGTACACTCGCGCACCAGGAGCACCACGCACCATGACCTTTCCCGCGCTGATGACGGCCATGGCCACGCCCTTCGACGGCGATGGCCGCCTCGACCTGCCCGCCGCGCAGGCGCTGGCGGCGCACCTCGTCGACCACGGCAGCGGCGGGCTGGTGGTCGCCGGCACGACCGGCGAGTCCCCGACGCTCTCGGGCGACGAGGCCCTCGACCTGTTCCGCGCGGTCGCCGAGGCCGTCGGGGACCGGGCCGCCGTGGTCGCGGGGACCGGCTCCTACGACACCGCCTCGACGATCACCCGCACCCAGCACGCCGCGAAGGTGGGCGTGGACGGGATCATGCTGGTGACCCCGTACTACAACCGGCCGAACCAGCGCGGGCTGGACCGCCACTTCCGCGCCGTCGCCGCCGCCGTCGACCTGCCGGTGATGCTCTACAACATCCCCGCCCGGACCGCGTGCGAGATCGCGCCCGAGACGCTCCTCGGCCTGGCCGAGGACGTGGAGTCGATCTGCGCGGTCAAGGACGCGGTGGGGGACATGGCGAAGGCGTCCTGGCTCGCCGCGCGCGCGCCGGCCGACTTCCAGATCCTCTCCGGCGACGACAAGAACTGCCTGCCGCTGCTGGCCGTCGGCGGCGCCGGGCTGGTCAGCGTCGCCGCGCACCTCGTGGGCGACGACCTCGCCCGCATGATCGAGGTGTTCCCCACCGACCCCGCCGAGGCGCGGGCCATCCACTGGCGGCTCGGCGAGATCTTCGCCGTGCTGTTCGCCGAACCCAGCCCCGCCCCGCTCAAGGCGGCACTGGCGATGCTCGACCTCCCCGGCGGCGCGCTCCGGCTGCCGATGGTCGACGTCGCCGACGACACCGCGGCCGCGGTCCGCCGGGCGCTGGTCGGCGTCGGCCTGCTCACCGACGAGGAGGTGACGGCATGACGCTCCCGACCGACGCCGCGGTCGTGTCCTTCTACGGGGGGCTCGGCGAGATCGGCGCGAACATGTGCGCGATCGAGGTCGACGGCAGGGCCGTCCTCGTCGACGTGGGCGTGACGTTCCCCGACGCCGAGCACCACGGGATCGACCTGATCCTGCCGGACTGGTCCGATCTGCTCGAGCGCGGGCCGGAGGTCGTCGCGGTCGTCCTGACCCACGGCCACGAGGACCACATCGGCGCGCTGCCCTTCCTGCTGCGCGACCTGCCCGGCCTGCGCGTCTACTCCTCCAAGCTGACCCTCGGGCTGCTCGAGGCCAAGCTCACCGAGCACCCGGGCACCGACGTCACCATGATCGAGGTGGAGCCGGGCGAGAAGCTGTCAGTCGACCCCTTCGAGCTCGAGTTCGTCCAGGTCACCCACTCGATCCCCGACTGCCTGGCCGTCGCGGTCCACACCCCCCACGGGACGATCCTCCACTCCGGCGACTTCCGGCTCGACCAGACCCCGATCGACGGTCGGGTCACCGACCTGCCGCACCTCGCCCAGTTGGGCGACCACGGCGTCGACCTGCTGCTGGTCGACTCGACCAACGCGGACGTCCCCGGGTTCGTACCGAGCGAGATGACCGTCGGCACCAGCCTGCAGAAGGTGTTCGAGCAGGCCGAGGGACGCGTGGTGATGACCACCTTCGCGAGCCACGTCCACCGGGTGCAGCAGGCGATCGACGCCGCGACCGCCCTCGGGCGGAAGATCTGCTTCGTCGGCCGCTCGATGGTCCGCAACATGCCGATCGCCCGCGACCTCGGCTACCTGCGCTACGACGACGCCGACATCATCGACATCGCCGAGACCAGCGGCTACGACCCGCGTCGGGTCCTGGTGATCTGCACCGGCTCCCAGGGCGAGCCCTACGCCGCCCTCAGCCTGATGGCCGCCGGCGCCCACCGGCACGTCAAGCTCGTCGAGGGCGACACGGTCGTGATGGCGTCGAGCCAGATCCCGGGCAACGAGGCCGCCATCTCACGGGCCATCAACGGGCTGGTCCGCCAGGGCGCCCGCGTCGTGCACCGCCGCGAGGAGGCCGTCCACGTCAGCGGCCACGCCGCGGCGGAGGAGCTCAAGTTCTTCCACAACATCATCCGCCCCTCGAGCGTCGTCCCGGTCCACGGCGAGTACCGCCACCTCGTGGCGCACGCCCAGCTGGCCGTCGCCACCGGCACCGCCCCCGACCAGGTGATCGTCTGCAGCGACGGCGACCGGGTCGTCCTCCGCGACGGTCGGCTGACCAAGGGGGAGGGGTTCAACAGCGGCCGCACCTTCGTCGACGGCCTCGGGGTCGGCGACGTCGGGAGCGCGGTCCTGCGCGACCGCGGGCGCCTGAGCTCAGAGGGCGTCTGCATCGCCGTCCTCCGCCTGGACTCGAAGGCCCGCCTGGACGGCGATCCCCAGATCCTGCAGCAGGGCCTGATCTACGAGGCCGAGCACGCCCACCTCCTGACCGAGGCGGCGCAGAGCCTGGGCGAGGACGTCCGCGCCCTCGGCGCCAGCTCCGAGGACGTCGTCCGCCGCACCGTGTACGAGTCCCTCAGCCGCTTCTGGCGGGAGCAGCTGGGCCGCAAGCCCGTCGTCGTCCCCGTCCTGATGGAGATCTGATCCCGAGGTGCCGACGAAGACCGCCAAGTCAGCCAAGCGCCCCGCACGCACGTCGTCCGGGGGGTCGTCGCGCGCGGCCTCGTCGAAGGGGCGCACCGCGTCGTCCAAGGGCAGGGCGACGTCGTCGAGGGGGCGGGGCACGCCTGCGGAGCCGGCGCTCGACGCCGAGCGGATCCGCGAGATCTGGGGCATCGGCCTGATCGTCGTCGCGATCCTCTCCGGGCTCGGGCTGTGGGTGCAGGACTCGGCCGGCCTGGTCGGCGTGGTCCTCGTCAACGCCTTCCGCGGGCTCTTCGGCGTCGTCGGCCTGGTCATCCCGGTGCTGATCGCCGCGGGCGCGGTCCTGTTGCTGATGGAGTCCCGGCCGCGCAACCCGCGGATCGTGGGCGGCTCCGCCCTGGTGCTCGCGGCGGTGATGGGGCTGTGGCACCTCGCCGCCGGCGCGCCGGACTTCGCCTCGGGACGTGAGGCGCTGCACGACGCAAGCGGCTGGATCGGCGTGGTCATCGCCGTCCCCCTGACGACCGTCGCCGCCCTGCCGGGCGCGATCGTCGTGCTGATGGGGCTGCTGGTCGTGGGCCTGCTGGTGCTGACCGCGACCCCGCTGCGCGTCGCCGCCCACGCCGTCGTGACCACCTTCGTGACCGACGAGCCACGGCCCCGCCGCCGTCGCCGGTCCGCCGACGAGGGGTTCGAGGGGCAGCCGGAGGCCGACTACGTCGAGGACTTCGCCGACGAGCGCCGCGCCGACCTCGACGGAGACCGGATCCTCGACCCGGCCACCGCGCTCGACATCCCCCTCGACGCCGAGGAGGACGACCGGACCCGCGTGGACCCGGCGCGCTCGGACACCGTGGTGCTGGACCGGTCGGGGGAGGGACGGACCGCCGAGGACGACGCGGAGCGCGCCGACCTGGCCGGGGACCCCGCCGCACCGGACGCGCCGGAGATCGTCGCCACCCACGCCATCGAGCGGGGGACCGCCAGGAAGCTGGTCCAGAACCCGGACGTGACGTACTCCCTCCCCTCCCTCGACCTGCTGCGCTCCGGACGGGCCCTCGGCGGGAACACCCAGTCGATGGAGCAGATGACCGCGGCGCTCGAGCGGATGCTCGAGGAGTTCGGGGTCGACGCCCGCGTCGTCGCCGTGCGGCGCGGCCCGACGGTGACGCGCTTCGAGATCGAGCTCGGCACCGGCGTCAAGGTCAACGCCATCACCAAGCTCGAGAAGGACATCGCGTACACCCTCGCCACCCCGGAGATCCGCATCGTCGCGCCGATCCCCGGCAAGGTCGCCATCGGCATCGAGGTGCCGAACACCGAGCGGGACCACATCACCCTCGGCGACATCCTCCGGTCGCCGGAGGCCGCCGCGCAGACCCACCCGCTGACCGCCGGCGTCGGCGTCGACATCTCGGGCCGCCCGGTCACGGTGAACCTGGCGAAGATGCCCCACCTGCTGATCGCCGGCGCGACGGGGTCCGGCAAGAGCGTCGTGATGAACTCGATCGTGACGTCGATCATCATGCGCAACACCCCTGACGACGTCCGCATGATCCTGATCGACCCGAAGCGGGTCGAGATGATGACCTACGAGGACGTCCCTCACCTCCTCACCCGGGTGGTGACCGACCCCAAGCGGGCGAAGGACGCCCTCGACTGGGTGGTGGCGGAGATGGAGCGGCGCTACGACGTGCTGGCCCGCTACGGGTTCCGCAACCTCGACCGCTTCAACGAGGCCGTGGCGGCGGGGGAGCTGGTCGACCACCAGGGGGGCGTGCTCGACGCCGACCCGGAGGAGTCCGCGGCAGAGGCCGTCGCCGGCGTGATGGGGGAGGAGGGGCCGGCCGGCGAGGAGCCGCTGCCCTACATCCTCTGCGTGATCGACGAGCTGGCCGACCTGATGATGGTCGCCCCCCGCGACATCGAGGGCGCGATCGTCCGGATCGCCCAGATGGCGCGGGCGGTGGGCATCCACCTGATCATCGCCACCCAGCGCCCGTCGGTGAACGTCGTCACCGGGCTGATCAAGGCCAACGTGCCGTCGCGGATCGCCCTGAGCATGGCGACCGGGCACGACTCGAAGACGATCCTCGACCAGCACGGCGCGGAGAAGCTCGTCGGCATGGGCGACATGCTCTACATGCCGGCCAACGCGTCGAAGCCCCACCGCCTGCAGGGCTGCTACATCGACGAGGTCGAGATCGAGAAGATCGTCGACCACTGCAAGGCCCAGGCCGAGGTCACCTACGCTGAGAACGTGGTGAAGGAGGGCCAGGAGGCCGTCCTCGCCGACGTGCAGGGCGACGACGCATCCGACGAGGACCTGACCCGGGCGGCGATGGAGCTGGTGGTCCGGTCGGGCCTCGGCTCGACGTCGATGCTGCAGCGCAAGCTGAAGGTCGGCTTCGCCCGGGCGGGGCGTCTGATGGACGAGCTCGAGGAGATGGGCGTCGTCGGGCCCTCGGAGGGCCCGAAGGCCCGGACGGTGCTGATGACCGTGGACCAGCTGGAGGCCCAGGCCGGGTCGTCGACCTGAGCCCGGCGGCGGGGATCAGTACCGCAGGTTCAGTACCGCAGGGTGAGGAACACGCCGACCATCGCGGGCTTCTCCTGCCCCTCGATCTCGATCGTCATCTCGGTGCGGACCAGCAGGCCCTCGCCCTTGCGCTCGACCCCGAGGACCTTCCCGCGGGCGCGGATGCTCGCGCCGGAGGGGACGGGAGCGGTCAGGCGCAGCCGGTCCATGCCGTAGTTGACGCCCATCTTCGTGTCGGGCACCTCGAGCAGCTGCGACAGGAGCTCCGGAAGGAGGGACACGGTCAGGAACCCGTGCGCGATGGTCTGGCCGAACGGGCCGGCCGTCGCCTTCTCGTGGTCGACGTGGATCCACTGGTGGTCACGCGTCGCGTCGGCGAACAGGTCGATCATGTCCTGGTCGACGGTGACCCAGTCGGTGACGCCGAGGTCGAGCTCGTCGACCTCCGCCAGCTCCTCCATCGTCATGGTCACGGCCACGGCGTTCTCTCCTTCGTCGGCTCCGGTGTGCGGCGTGGCGGCAACCTACCCCGCGAGGTTCGCTCCCGCCCCGCGGGGGCTGGTCTGCCCCGCGCTGGCCCGGCC
Source organism: Euzebya sp. (assembly GCF_964222135.1). Lineage (NCBI taxonomy): Bacteria > Bacillati > Actinomycetota > Nitriliruptoria > Euzebyales > Euzebyaceae > Euzebya > Euzebya sp. The sequence goes on along the minus strand of NZ_CAXQBR010000070.1, from coordinate 12,815 downwards.
CCGGCTGGCCCGGCCCCGGGGGGGTCTGTCGGGTTCGTTGCGGATGGCGCGACGAAGGTGACGGACCTCTCGTGGTCCGGTGGTCCACGCCACGAGGCCTGTCGGGTTTGTTCCGGTGGGCGCAACGGAGGTGACGGACCTCAGGCGAGTGCAGGCGGCTGCCGTGCCCACCGCTGGGGTCAGGGCGACGGCTGGAAGCGGAGGCCGGTCACATGTGCGTCCGTGCCGAACGCGAACTCACCCGTGGCATCGACCACCACCGCGCCGGACTCCCCGGAGGTGATCCCGAGGTCGCCCCCGTCGGGCGCCAGGTCCGCGCCGATCTCGGGCCCCCCGACGTCTGCCAGGAGCGTCGGCGCGGTCTCGCCGTCGCGGTGCAGCACCCAGACCGCGCGGGTCCCGTCCGTGGTGTCCTCCCCGGCGAGGAGCAGCCGATCGTCGTCGAGCCACTGGATCTGTCGCCCGCTGATCGGTCCGATCGGGTGGGCGCGGGCGAACGCGGGGTCCTGGCCGAGCTCCATCACGTAGGCCTGGTCGCCGTAGGTGTACGCGACGGCCAGCCCGCCCGGGCTGAACGCGGGGTCGACGGCCTGCTCGCCGAGCCGCAGGATCTCACCCGAGCGCCGGTCGACGATGGCGAGCTCCCCGTCGAGCGTGAACGCGATCCGTCCGCCGTCGCGGCTCCAGGCCTGCGGGCTGCCGAGGAACGCGTTGCCGTCCGCCGGGCTGGTCAGGGCATGCAACGACCCGACGGTCAGCCCCCCGATCGCGCGGTCGTACAGGACCGTCCCGTCCTCCTCGACGGCGATGACGGCCAGCCGGTCGCCGTCGGGGGACCACACCGGCTGGGTGAACTCCTGGGAGCCCGGCGTCGACTGGAGGTCGGTCGTCGCCTGCCCGTCGACCCCGACGATCGCGATGTCGCCGGCCGTGTCGTACGCCTCCGGTCCGTCGACGCTGCCGTCCGCCACCGCCACCGCCAGCTCCGTCCCATCCGGCGACCAGCTCAGGTCCCCCCGCACCGGCCCCTCGAACACGGTCGTGTCCACGCGGCTGGCGTCGACGTGGTGCACGCCGTCGTCCCACACCGCGTACGCGAACGGGGTCCCGCCCGGGCCGCCGGGTGCCGCACCCCCGGTCGCCTCGGCCGCCGCTGCGGCGACCTGGTCGCTGATCAGCGCCGTCGGTGCGCACAGCAGCACCCCGCCCACCCCGGCGGCCGCGAGCACATCACCGGTGGTCGTGGTGAGCACGTCGGCCTGGGTGTACAGCTCCGGCCAGCCGCGGGCGGCGGAGGGGATCGCGCCGGCCAGCGCGTAGGCCCACCCGCCGGGTGCGAACCCGGGGACCAGCGTGGCGCCGTCCAACGCGTCGGTCGAGCCCCCGCCCCACAGCTCGCGGGCGATGGCGATGGCGGTCAGGTCGCGGGTGTCGCCGGCGACGCGCCGCGTCGGGGCGTACGCCGCAGCCTCGGCCTCGACGGTCGCCGACAGCGCGGCCTCGCCGCCCAGCAGGACGATCTCGGCTGGCGTGTGGGCCGCCAGGTGGTCGTGCACGCTCTGGGTCAGCTGCCCCGTGGGCGTCACCAGGATCGGGGTGCCGGTCGCGGCGGCGTACGCCCCGCCGGTCGCGGAGTCCGCCCAGTCGTCGTGGCGGGCGAGCAGGACGCGGTCGGGGGACGGTCCGCCGACGGCCTCGGCGACGGCGATGGCGGTCTCGACCCGAGTCGGGCCGGCCAGCCGCTCGACGCACCACCCGCCCTCGGCGAAGCCCTCTCCGGTGATCGTCGACACCGCGTCCGTGCCGCCGACGATGTAGACGTGCGGCGCGTCGCCGGCGCTGCAGCCCGGTGGGGGGCCGAGGACCCGCTCGGCCTCGTCGTAGGTGGCCTGGGACAGCCGGCCGTCGGGCCCGCCCTCGGTGAACAGCAGCGGGCCGGCCGGTCCGTCGCCATCCAGCCCGGCCAGCGCCGCACCGGCCAGGTTGTCGGCGAAGTCGTCGGCACGGCCGATGATCACGAGCGTGGCCTCGCCGTCGGCGAAGGTGTCCCGCGACATCTGGATCGATGCCTGGATCGGATCGGACGACGTGCCGGTCCTGGTCACCTCCCCTCCACCGGGCTGTGCCGCGGACGCCGCGGGCAGGAGCGCGGCGAGCACGGCGAGGACGGTCATGGCGGTGGTGCGGGCGATGCGACGGATGACTGACGCCTCCCAGGGGTCGTCTCGAACGGCGGACCGGACGCGGAGCCGACGGCGGATGGCGGTTGCCCCTCGACGCCGTCGTGCGTCCCGATCGGGGTTCGCACGGTAGGACCGGCAGGTGGGGGTGGGCAAGCCCGTGCGCCGGGTGCCGGGCGGACGTCACCGGTTCGTCAGGACCGGCGGCCACGCCGCACGGGTAGGACGTCCCGCGATCGGGCAGGTGGGAGGCGTGTCCGCAGACCACGAGCAGCCGCGCTCGCCCTCCGGCGCGCCCTCGGGTGGCGAGGCCGTCGAGGACATCCTCAGCGCCGACGACATCTTCCAGCGGGTTGCGGCCACCGCGGACGACGAGTTCCAGCGCCGACCGCGGCCGCTCTTCTTCTCCGGCATCGCGGCGGGCCTCTCGATCGGGCTGACCTTCCTCGCCCGCGCCGCGCTCGGCTCGGCGACCGAGTCGATCGGCGAGCTGCCCGGCGACCTGCTGTACCCGATCGGCTTCATCCTCGTCGCGCTCGGGCGCTACCAGCTCTTCACCGAGAACACCCTCACCCCCGTCACGCTGGTGCTGACACGGCTGGCGAGCCTCCCGGCGCTCCTGCGGTTGTGGGGGATCGTGGTGGTGGCGAACCTGATCGGCGCGGGGGCGGCGGCGTGGCTGATGAGCGCACCGAACGCCCTCGACCCGCTGATCGAGTTCGCAGCGCGGGAGCTCGCCGCCCACGCCCTCGAGGAGCCCATCCAGACCCTCTTCGTCCGCGGGGTCATGGCGGGAGGGGTCGTGGCGAGCATGGTGTGGCTCGTCCACGCGGTGCGGGAGGGCGCCGGGCGGGTCCTGGTCGTGTACGCCACGATGATCCTGATCCCCGTCGCCGACCTGTACCACTGCATCACCGGGTTCTGCGAGGTCGTCTACGGCGTGATCCAGGGGGAGGGGACCGTCGGGCAGGCGTTCGCCTTCTTCGGTGCGGTGGCCGCGGGCAACATCGCGGGCGGCGTCGTCCTGGTCGCGTTCACGAACTTCGGGCAGGCCGACGCGAGCCGGTTCCCCGAGCGCAGCACCGAGGAGCACCGGCTGAGCTGGCGCGAGCTGCTGCTCGGCTACCGCACCGGTGGCCTGACCTCCTCGCGCGTCGCTCCGGAGCGCGACGAGGCCGCCACCCACGCCGGCGGGTCGGCGTGAGGCCGGCGCTCGTCGCGAGGTCGGAGGTTCGAGGTTCGAGGTCCGAGGCCTCAAGGGCGCCGCAGCGCCTCAGAGCGCCATGACGATCCGCCCGTCGATCTGACCGGCCCCCATCCGGGCGAAGATGTCGTTGACGTCCTCGAGCCGCTCGGTGGTGAAGTGCGCCGCGACCAGCCCGCTGGCTGCGAAGTCGAGCGCCTCCGCCAGGTCGACGCGGGTCCCGACGATGGATCCGCGGATCGTCTTGCGGGACAGGACGACGTCGAAGATCGGCAGCTCGAATCCGCCCGGGGGGAGCCCGACGAGGGCCATCGTCCCCCCGCGCCGCAGCATCCCGACCCCCTGGGCGAAGGCGGTGGTGCCGACGGCCGTGATCAGCACCCCGTGGGCGCCACCGACCTGGTCGGCCAGGACCTCGACCGGGTCCTGCGCCCGCGCGTCGACGGTCAGCTCGGCACCGAGCTTCTCCGCGAGGGCCAGCTTGTCGTCGGCGATGTCGACCGCCGCGACGCGCATGCCCATGGCGACCGCGTACTGGACGGCCATGTGGCCGAGCCCGCCGATGCCGGAGACCGCCACCCACTGGCCCGGCCGCACCTCGGTCTCCTTCAGGCCCTTGTAGACCGTGACGCCGGCGCAGAGGATCGGCGCGGCGGCGGCCAGGTCCAGCCCCGCGGGGATGCGTCCGACGTAGCGGGGGTCGGCCAGGACGAACTCGGCGAAGCCGCCGTCGACGCTGTAGCCGGTCATCTCCTGGTGGGGGCACAGCGTCTCCCAGCCCGACGCGCAGTGCTCGCAGGCGCCGCAGGCGGTGTGCAGCCACGGGATGCCGACGGCGTCGCCGACCGCGATCCCCTCGACCCCCTCCCCGATCTCGACGATCCGGCCGACCCCCTCGTGGCCCGGGATGAACGGCAGCGTCGGCGTGACCGGCCAGTCGCCGTCGCGGGCGTGCAGGTCGGTGTGGCAGACCCCGGACGCCTCGATCTGCACCAGGACCTGGCCGTGACCCGGGGTGGGTCGGGGCACCTCCTCGATCGTGAGGGGCTGTCCGAAGGCGTGGACGACGGCGGCGCGCATGGTGCTCATCTCGGGTTCCTCTGGGTCGGTCAGGTGCGACCCGTCGATCATCCGCCTGCCGGGTCGGACGGGACACGCCAAGGGTCCCGCCCGCGTGGGGCCGTTCGGCCCTCGCCCGGCCCCACGCCCGGCCCTCACCCGGGATCAGCCGGTCAGGAGGCGGATGACCGCGATCGTGCCGATGACGACGATCACGGCGCGCAGCAGCGCCGGGGGGAGCCGTCGGCCCACCGACGCGCCGATGAACCCGCCGGCCGTCGACCCGAGGGCGATGACCCCGACGACGGCCCAGTCGATCTCGGCGGCGAGGAGGAACACGACCGCCGCGACGGCGTTGACGACCAGGCCGAGGACGTTCTTCGTCGCGTTGAGCCGCTGGAGGTGGTCCGTCGCGAGGATCCCGAGCAGGGCGATCAGCAGGACGCCCTGCGCCGCGCCGAAGTAGCCGCCGTAGATGCCGGCGAGGAACGTGCCCGCGATGAGCGCCGCGCCGGGACGCCCGTCGTCGCCCCCGCCGACGCGGCCGGCCAGCCGCTCGCGCAGCCACGGCTGGGCGATCACCCCCACGAGCGACAGGACGATCAGGACCGGGACGATCGCGTCGAAGGCGGACTCCGGCAGCACCAGCAGCCCGATCGCCCCCACGGTGGATCCGCCGAGGGACGCCGGCACCAGCCACCGCAGCCGGGTCGCCTGGCCCGTCAGCTCGCGGCGGTAGCCGACCACGCCGCTGACCCCGCCGGGGACCAACCCGAGGTTGTTCGACACGTTCGCGAGCACCGGCGGGTAGCCGAGCAGGATCAGCGTGGGGAACGTGATCAGCGTCCCGGAGCCGACGACGGCGTTGATCGTCCCCGCCCACAGCCCGGCGAGAGCGAGGATGATCCCGTCGACGACGCTCAGCGGTCGTCCCCGCGACGGCGTCGCCGCACGACCAGGCCGCCGGCCAGCGCCCCCAACCCCGCCAGGACCGCGACCACCGCGACGGGGATGCCGGGGCCCCCGTCCCCTCCGGCCGGCTCGGGGGAGGGGGAGGGGGCGGGGGCGGGGTCCTCGGAGCTCGGCTCGTCGGTGGCACCGGGCTGGTCGTGCCCCCCGGCGGCGGGCGCGCCGGTGCCGATGGCCACGACCGGCGCGGGCGTCGCGGCGTCCGCGTCCCCGATCCAGCGGTAGGCCAGGGCGTCGGTGCACTCCTGGTAGGTGTTGAGCACGACCAGGTCGCCGTCGCCACCCTCCAGCGTGGCGGTGAAGAAGAACGTCCCGACGTCGCCGTGGGCGAGGGATCCGCCCGACCACGTGATCTCCCCCTCGCCCTGGGACTCGGTGAACCCGTCGGCGGGCTCGACGTCGGTGACCGTCACGCCGTCGGGGATCTCGACGGCGACCAGCCGGGTCGGCTGGATCTCCTCGCCGGGCGGTGGCGGCGGCTCGCCCTCGCTGCAGCCGTGCGGGATGAGCACCTGGAACCGCGTCGGCTCGCCGGCCGGGGCGCTGGCCGGTTGGATGACCGCGTGAGCACCGGCGGGGGCGGCGCCGACGACCGCCCAGACCAGTGCGAGCAGAACGCCCACGACCCCTCGCGTGCTCGCGCTCATGGGTTGACCACCACCTCGACGGTGGTGGAGGCGACGTCGAAGCGGCCGGTCGCCACCTCGGCGGTCACCTCCCAGCGGCCCGCGACGCTCAGCTCGGGACCGGCCAGCACGTAGTGCCCCGGGCCGGCGCGCAGCGGGGTCCGCACCAGCGGGCCGATGTCGAGCGCCGCCTGTCGGAGGCTGAGGGTCACCGCGGCGGCGTCACCGGCACCCTCGAGGTCGAGGGGCCGGCCGCTGTCGTCGAGGAGGTACAGGTGCAGCTCGTTGCGCCCGGCGCGGTTCGGGTCCACGGTCAGGGTCATCTGCCCGAGGCCGTCGACGACGACGGTCTCGGAGTACGCCCCCGTGATGCCCGCGGCCTCGGCCGCCGGCTGGAGGGCGACGAGGACGCCGGTGACGCCCAGGACCACGACGACGAGGACCACCTCGGCGAGGACCGTCCGGCGCAGGCGCCCCCAGGCCGCGTCCCGCGCGCGGGCGCTGTCGGCGACCTCATCCGATCCGCCCGCCACGGGGGTGCCCTGGACCGCCTCGCCGGTCCGCTCGCCCCCGCGGCGCACGGCGCGGCGTGCGGTGAGGGTCGGCACCAGGCGCCGGTTGTTGGAGGCGCCGACCGCGAGCAGCGGTGCGACGGCCGCCAGCTTGGCGAGCAGGGCCCAGCCGTACGGCTCGCCGACCAGGGCGCGCACGGCCCGCACCTCCGCCCACGCGACCGCCGTGCCGGCCAGGACCACCGCGAGGACGGCAGCGGTCAGCAGGGTGGAGGTCCGCGCCACCACCCGTCCGGCCCCGACCGGGTCGTCGGCCCGCCGCCGGTGGCGGAGCACGATCGCGAGGACGACCAGCCCGCCGGTCCACGCCGCCGCCGCCGCGAGGTGCACCGCCGTGCCGCCCCACACCACCGCGGCCGGGCCGGTCGTGAGCGTGTGGCCCTCGAGGAGGAACGAGCCGACGGCGACCGCCCCCGCGGCAGCACCGGTGGCAGAGGTGACGTCCCGGACGCGGAGGGCGAGCAGCACCCCGGCCAGACCGATGACCCGCACAGCCGCGGAGAGGCCGACGAAGGAGGAGACCGTCGCGGTCAGGGCACCGAGGTCCGCCAGGACGCCGAGGCCCCCGCCGGTCACCAGCACCACCTGGGCCACCAGCCCGACCGCGGTGCCGGCCATCGCGATCCACGCCGCCCGACCCGCCCAGCGCGTGATCGCCTCCCCCTCCGGGGTGTCCGGGGTGCCTGGGGTGCCCGGGGTGCCTGGGGTGCCCGTGCCGGACGAGCCGGACGCGAGCCCCGCCCGTCCGAGCCACCAGGTCACGGCCAGCGCACCGGCGGCCACGAGCGCGCCGGCGTAGGTCAGCCAGCGGGCCACCGCGGCGGTGACGGCCCAGGGACGATCGGCCTCGCTCGAGAAGACCTGGCCGAGCAGCTCGTCGGCGCCGGCGGCTTCGCTGCCGACGCTGAACACGAACGCGCCGCTGAGGGGGTGGCCGTCCGCGGACGTCACCCGGTAGGTGACCGCGTAGGTCCCGTCGTCGAGGTCCTCGGCGAGCGCGACCCGGACCCGGTCGGGGGCGTCGTCACGCTGGGTGGTGCCGCCGACGTCGACGCGCTCCCCGGTCCGGTCGAACACCCGCAGGCCCCCGCCGCCCGCCACGACCGGCTCGTCGAAGTCGAGCACCAGCTCCTCCGGGGCGGTGTCGAGCACCTGCCCGTCGAAGACCGACCCGCCCTCCAGCTGGGCGTGCGCGTCAGCCGGGGCGGCCGAGGCGGTGAGGACCACCAGGATCGCGAACGCGACGGCGCAGACGCTGCGCGCGCGAGCGCCCAGGACGCGCATAACCACGGGCGTCGACCACGGGACCATCGCCGGCCATGGTCGCACGACCGCCCCGAGCGGATGGAATCGACATCCCCACCCCTCCACCCAGGGGTCTCGGTCACCCCCGCGGGATGGAATCGACATCTCCGTCAGGTCCCGCGCCGTCGGGGTGGGGCCAGTTCCCGCCAGACGACGCCGTTCGGCACGGACCGGGACTGACTCGAGGGTGCTCGACGTCGCGCGTGGATGTCGAATCCATCCCGGTCAGACACCGTCCAGTATGTCGAATCCATCCCGCTCAGCGCCGGCTGGCGGTCCGCTCGATCGCCGCGACGAGGGGTGCGATGTCGCCGCTCTTCAGGACCAGCTCGACGTCGAGGCGGGCCATCTCGGCGCGGACGAAGTCGCCGGCGACGGCCGTGTAGGCGACGACGCCGATCGCGGGGTGGTCGGCCAGCAGGGCGGCGATGCCGTCGAACCCGCTGGTGCCGGGCATCAGCAGGTCCATGACCACGACGTCGGCAGCCTCGGCGACCGCGACGTCGACCGCCTCGGCGCCGTCCGCTGCCTCACCGACCACCTCGACGCCGTCGACGCGGCCAAGCTGCAGCCGGACGAGCAACCGGAGGTCCGGCTCGTCGTCGGCGACCACGACGCGGATCACCCCGCTCACCCACCCTCACCCGCCGGCAGCTCGATCGTGGTCACCAACCCGTCGTCCGCGGCCGCCACCGACAGCCGACCGCCGATCTGGGCCGCCACCGTGCGGGCGACCGCGAGGCCGACGCCGAGGCCCGGCCGGGTCGTGACGGCCCGCTCGCCGCGGAAGAACGCCTCGGTCGCCAACCGCACCTCCTCGGGGTGCAGGGCCGGCCCGGGGGAGCGCACCGCGATCCGCACCTCCCCGTCGGCTGCCGCCACCTCGACGTGCGGCGCTCCGCTGCCGTACTGCGCGGCGTTCGCCACCACCGGGTCGACCGCGCGGACGAGCGCCGCCCGCGGGACCAGCGCGGAGGCCGACGGACCGGTCACGTCGAGCTCACCGTCGCCCATCGCGGCCCACCGCTCGGCGAGCAGCTCGTGGACCGCCACCGGCTCGGGGGCCCCGACCGGGACCGCCGTCGTGATGCCCGACGCCATCAGCAGGTCGTCGAGCAGGGCGGTCAGCCGCTCGGCGTTGCGCAGCAGCGCAGGCCCGAGCTCCTCGGTGACCGTCGCGAGGTCCTCCGCGGCAGCGATGGCGTGGGCCAGCCCGTGGATGGTCGTGACGGGGGTGCGGAGCTCGTGACCGACCACGTTCACCACGCGCCGGCGGATCGCGTCGAGGTCCTCGACGGCTGCGGCGGTGGTGGTGGGGTCGGTCACCCCGGGTCGCCCACCACGACCACTCCGGCGCCCTCGAGCGCGGCGACCTCCTCGGCGGAGAGCCCCAGCTCGCCCAGCACCTCCGCGGTGTGCGCCCCGCGGGCGACCGGCGGCGACGGCGGCCCGGACGGGGTGGCGGAGAACCGGGGCGCGGGAGCGGGCTGGACGACCCCGTCGACCTCCACGAACGTCCCGCGCGCGGCGAGGTGCGGGTGGTCCGGCGCCTCGTGCAGGGCCAGGACCGGGGCGACGCAGGCGTCGGTGCCGCTGAACACAGCCTCCCAGTGCGCCCGGTCCGCCCCGGCGAAGATCTCGGCCAGCCGCGCCCGCAGGTCGGGCCAGCGGGCCATGTCGTACTGCGGCCACTCCTCGGCGTCGAGGTCCAGCCCGTCGAGCAGCGCGGCGTAGAACTGCGGCTCGAGCGCCCCGACCGCGACGTGGCCGTCCGCGCAGGCGTACGTCGAGTAGAACGGCGCGCCCCCGTCGAGGAGGTTCGCGTGGCGGGCGCGGGTGTTCCACAGGCCCATCGACGCCATGCCGCTGAACATCGCCATCAGCAGCGCCGAGCCGTCCACCATCGCGGCGTCCACGACCTGACCGCGCCCGCTCGCGTGGCGCTGCTGGAGGGCCGCGAGCACCCCGACGACCAGCAGCATCCCCCCGCCGCCGAAGTCGCCGATGAGGTTGAGGGGCACCGGTGGCGGCGCGTCCGCGTCGCCGATGCCGGCGAGCGCGCCGGTCAGGGCGATGTAGTCGAGGTCGTGACCCGCCATCGACGCCCACGGCCCGTCCTGGCCCCAGCCGGTCATGCGGCCGTACACCAGGCCGGGGTTGACCGCGTGGCAGGCGTCCGGCCCGATGCCGAGGCGCTCGGCCACGCCGGGGCGGAAGCCCTCGATGAGCACGTCCGCGGTGGCGACCAGCTGCAGGACCAGCTCGACGCCGCGGGCCTGCTTGAGGTCGACGGCGACCGAGCGGCGCGACCTGCCCATCACGTCGTGGCCCTGCCCGGGCGGCCCCTCCAGTGTCAGCCCGCCGGCGGCGGTCCGGTCGATGCGGATCACGTCGGCGCCGAGGTCGGCGAGCACCATCGCGGCGAACGGTCCGGGGCCGATGCCCTGGACCTCGAGGACCCGGACGCCGGCGAGCGGGCCCGCGGGGGCGGTCACGCGCCACCCCCCGACGCGGACCTACGAGCGTGGTCGGACTGCGGTGCGGCGGGCGGCTGCGGGATGTTCACCTTCACGAAGTCAACACCCTATGCTCTGACGATGCCGAGCCACGAAGGCGACCCCGGAGGGCTCGAGCGAAGTGCTGCAGTCCAGGGCGCCGCCGCGCGGACGCCGACCCCGAGCCCTGCGACCGCATGCAGTCGACCGTGACGCCGCAACGGGTCCGTCGTTGTGTCCGACGACGACCGCAGTCTGAGAGCCGGATGTGATGGACAAGGTTCGCAACACCCTGGGCCAGCTCGGTGGCATCACCGCCATCGCGCTCGACGGGGTGCTGTCGTTGCGGCGCCGGCCCCTCCAGTTCAGCGAGTTCAAGGACCAGGCCTGGTTCATCACCAAGGTCTCGGCCATCCCGCTGGTGCTGATCGCCGTGCCGTTCGGGATGATCATCGCCCTCCACGTCGGATCGTTCTTCCGCCAGCTCGGCGCGGAGAGCCAGATCGGGTCCGCCCTGCTGCTCGCCACCGTCCGCGAACAGGCGCCGATCGCCACCGCCCTGCTGATCGCCGGCGCCGGCGGCAGCGCGATGACCGCCGACATCGGCAGCCGCCGCATCCGCGACGAGATCGACGCGATGGAGGTCATGGGCGTCGACCCGATGCACCGGCTGATCGGCCCGCGGCTGATCGCCGCCACCGTCTGCTCGATGCTGTTCTGCTCGATCGTGGCGGTGGCCGGCATCCTCGGCGGCTGGTTCTTCGCGGTCCCCGTGCAGGGCGGCACGACCGGCGCCTACTTCAGCTCGCTGTCCGCCCTCGCCCAGCTGCCGGACTTCCTGATGATGATCGCCAAGGCGGTGTTCTTCGGGTTCACCGCCGGAGCGGTGGCCTGCTACAAGGGCTTCACGGTGAAGGGCGGGCCGAAGGGCGTCGGCGACGCCGTCCAGGCGTCCGTCGTCATCACCTTCATCCTGCTGTTCTTCCAGAACTTCCTGCTGACGGCCATGTACTTCAACCTCATCCCCCAGAAGGTCTGACGCGCGTGTCCGCCATCCCCGCCCCCATCGCCCGCGTCGGACGCCGCCTCGGCAGCCCGTTCGAGAACCTCTACGACCAGTTCGCGTTCTACTTCGAGTCCCTGCGGGGCCTGCCGCTCGCGTTCAAGTACGGCGGGGTCATCCTCGCGCTGATCAGCGACGTCGCCATCGGCGCCGGCGCGATCATCCTCGGCGGCGGCATGTTCTTCGTCATCGGGTCGCTGGCGTTCTTCACCGGCACCGCGGTGGGGTTGGAGGGGTACGTCGCACTCGACCAGATCGGCGCGGAGGCCTACGTCGGCCTGGTCGGGTCCTTCGCCAACACCCGTGAGATCACCCCCCTCATCGCCGGCGTCGCCCTGGCCGCGCAGATCGGGGCCGGCTTCACCGCCGAGCTCGGCGCGATGCGCATATCCGAGGAGATCGACGCCCTCGAGGTGATGAGCGTCCCCTCCCTCATCTACCTGGTGTCCACCAGGATCTGGGCGGCCCTCATCCTCGCCATCCCGCTCTACCTTCTGGCGCTGTTCACCAGCTACTCGGCGTCGGAGATCATCGTCACCCAGTACTACGACGTCTCACCGGGTGCCTACGACCAGTACTTCAACCTCTTCCTGCCGACCGAGGACGTGCTGTACAGCCTGGTCAAGGCCGTCGTCTTCACGATCTTCGTCGTGCTCGTCCACTGCTACTACGGCTACAACGCCACCGGCGGCCCGGCCGGCGTCGGCATCGCCGTCGGCCGCGCCATCCGCGTGTCGCTGGTCGGGGTGGTCCTGCTCAACCTCCTCCTCAGCGTCATCTTCTACGGCGGCGGGAACACGGTGAGAATCGCCTGATGGCTGGCTCTGCCGCGCTGCGCGCCCTCGCGGGCCTGGCGATCACCGCCGTCCTGGCGGCCGTCGGGTTCGTCGGGACGCGCTTCGCGCAGGGCGCCTTCGACGAGCAGTACCGCTTCACCGTGACGTTGGGCGAGACGGGCCAGGGGCTGATCTCCGGCTCGGACGTCGTCGCCCGCGGCGTGATCGTGGGCGAGGTCGGGGAGATCCGGCTGGGCGACGACCTCCAGGCCGTCGTCGAGCTCGTCCTCGAGCCGCAGTACCGCATCCCCCGCGACGCCGTCTTCGCCGTGACGGGCAAGACCCTGCTGGGCGAGAAGCAGGTCGAGATCCGCTTCGACGGAGCCTTCGACGAGGGCGAGGCGATCGCCGACGGCGAGGTGGTCGACGACCCCGAGCGGGTGGTCGAGCTGCAGGACGTGCTGAGCGAGCTGGATGAGGTGCTGGGGGCGATCGACCCGACGGATCTGGCGGTGCTGGTCGATGACGGGTTGGGGGCGTTCGTGGGTCAGGACGCCCAGATCGCG
>NZ_CAXQBR010000069.1 GCF_964222135.1 Euzebya sp. | reverse complement strand
CGCGGTCGAGTTCGTCGGCCGGTCCGCCGCCGACGCCGACCCCGCGCTGATCCGCACCAAGGCGAACCTGATCCCCGCGTTGATCGACCCGCTGCGGGTGATCGACATCCGCGGCCTCGACCGCCAGGCCGACGGCGGGACCCACGTCGCGACCACCGCGGAGGTCGGCCGGGTCGAGATCACCAAGACCGAGTCGAAGGGCAAGGCGAACAAGCGCATCCGCCTGGCCGTCCACGACGCCGAGGGGTGAACGGGGGCACGCGGACGACGGATCAGCCCGAGGCGGCCGCGGAGCGGTACCACACCCACGGCAGGCTGCCCCCGAGCACCCCGCCAGCCGCGACGTTCGGCGCGACCAGGAACGCGAGGGCCACGGTCAGCACCAGGACGATCGTCGCCAGCGCGCGGGTCGTCGTGCTCATGCGGTGATCCTCCACCACCGCGGCCACCTCGTCACCCCGTCCCACCGATCGTCCGCGGGCGATCACGCGCAGTGACGCGCGCCCCCTCGATCCCCCGCCCAGCCCGACGCCGCCCACCCCATCTTGGCTAGGCTGCCGACGCGCGCGGCGACACGTCGAGCAGTCGCGGGGCCGAGGGCCGGCGCCGGCGAGGAGAGGGCAGGCGATGGAGTACTTCGTGACGGGCGGGACCGGGTTCATCGGCCGGTACCTCATCGAGCGGCTGGCACGGCGGGGCGGCACCATCCACGTCCTGGTGCGGGAGGGGTCGCTCGACAAGCTCGATGCGCTGCGCGACCGCCTCGGCCTCGACGACGACGTGCTCGTGCCCGTCGTCGGGGACCTGTCCGACCCCCTGCTCGGGGTGGACGAGGCGACGCGGTCCCGCCTGGCCGGCCGCATCGACCACCTCTTCCACCTGGCCGCGGTCTACGACCTCACCGCGGACGCCGAGCGCCAGCGCATCGCCAACGTCGACGGGACCGAGCGGATGCTCGCGCTCGCCGCCGAGCTCGAGGTCGGCACGGTGCACCACGTCTCCTCCATCGCGGCGGCCGGCCGCTACGACGGCTGGTTCACCGAGGACATGCTGGACGAGGCCACCGGCCTGTCCGATCCCTACTACCGCACGAAGCACGAGTCCGAGGCGCTGGTCCACGAGACCTGCCGGCGTCCGTGGCGGGTCTACCGACCCGGGATCGTCCTGGGCGACTCGACCACCGGTGAGATCGACAAGATCGACGGCCCCTACTACGTCTTCCCGCTCCTGAAGCGCCTCCGCCACGCACTGCCCGGCTGGTTCCCGCTGATCGGCCTCGAGGGACGCCGCCCCCCGATGGTGCCCGTCGACTACGTGGCGGACGCGATCGACCACATCGCCCACGCCGACGGCTGGGACGGCAAGGTCTTCCACCTGACCGGTGGCAAGCCCCCGACCTCCGGTGAGGTGCTCAACACCTTCGCCCGCGTCGCCGGAGCACCCCGCTTCACCATGCGGATCGACCCGGTGGTCTTCGACATGATCCCCGACGCCGCCCGCAACGGGCTGGCGGCGCTGGCGCCCGTCCGCCGCATCCGGGACGCGGCGACCGACGCCCTGGGCATCCCCCCGCAGCTGTTCGCCTACATGTCGAACCCGACGAAGTTCGACACCTCGAACACCGATGCCGCCCTGGAGGGGTCCGGCATCACCGCGCCGCCGCTCGACACCTACGCGTCCAAGCTGTGGGACTACTGGGCCCGCTACCTGGACCCGGCGCTGTTCATCGACCGGACCCTCGCCGGCGCGGTCGCCGGCAAGCGGATCATGATCACCGGCGCGTCCTCCGGCATCGGCGAGGCGGCCGCTCGCCAGATCGCCCAGGCCGGCGGCACCCTGCTGCTGGTCGCCCGCAGCGCCGACGCCCTCGAGGAGCTGGCGGAGGAGCTGACCGAGCTCGGCGGGACGGCCACCGCCCACCCCTGCGACCTGACCGACCCCGACGACATCCAACGGCTCATCGACGACGTCATCGAGACCCACGGCGGGGTGGACATCCTCGTCAACAACGCCGGCCGGTCGATCCGGCGGAGCCTCGAGCTGTCCTACGACCGCTTCCACGACTTCGAGCGGACGATGCAGCTGAACTACTTCGGGGCGCTCAAGCTGATCCTCGGCTTCCTGCCGGGCATGCGGGAGCGGAAGTCCGGCCACATCATCAACATCAGCTCGATCGGGTGCCAGACGAACGTCCCCCGCTTCAGCGCGTACGTCGCCTCCAAGTCGGCCCTCGACGCGTTCAGCCGCTGCGCGGCGACCGAGATCGTCGACGACGGCTGCCACATCACCACGATCTACATGCAGCTCGTGCGGACGAAGATGATCGCGCCCACGAAGATGTACGACGCGTTCCCCGCCATCACGCCGGGCGACGCCGGCCGCCTGATCAGCCAGGCCATCATCGACCGGCCCAAGCGCATCGCCACGGGGTTGGGCAACGCGGCGATGGTCGGCCACGCCGTCGCCCCCAAGCTGATGGACGCGATCCTGAACACCGGCTACCACCTGTTCCCCGACTCCACCGCGGCGAAGGACGGCGACCAGAGCCCGGCGACCGGCGAGGAGGCGTCGTCCGAAGGGCTCGCGTTCGCCTACCTCCTCCGGGGGGTCCACTGGTGAGCGGTCTCGTGGGCAGCCCGCAGCGACCGGGTCGCCTCCCCGCCTCGCCAGCCGCCGCGGTGCAGTCTGTGCAGATGGAGCTCTCCGGCACGACCGGCCCGCACGGCGCGGCCGGGCTGCTGCTGACCGCGGAGGGGCCCGAGCCCCGGATGCTGCTGGTCCTCCGCTCCGCCGCGGTCACCCACCCCCACACCTGGAGCGTGCCCGCCGGCTCCCTCGCGTCGGGCGAGCACCCGATCGAGGGAGCGATCCGGGAGGCGGAGGAGGAGCTGGGCGGCCTCCCCGACTTCGACGTGCTGGGGACGGTCACCGACGCGGTCACCGCCACCTGGTCCTTCCACACCGTCATCGCCCGCGTCGAGGCGGCCACGCCGGTCGTGGCGAGCGGGGTGGACGCGTGGGAGCTGGCCAGCACCCGCTGGGTCACCGCGTCGTCGGCGACCCGCCTGCCGCTCCACCCGCGCCTCCGCGCCTGCTGGCCGAGGCTGATGGAGGTCGTCGCCCGCCGCCACCACCAGTTCGCGCTGCTGCGCCTGTGAGGAGCGACCCGCCATGACCGTGGTCCTGTCGATCCGCTGCGCCGACGGCGTGGTCATCGCGTCGGACAGCCAGATCACCGACTCCGATCGCGGGATGAGCTTCCCCGCCCAGAAGCTGCACCACCTCGGCAGCCACGCGGCGTGGGCCGGCAGCGGCGCCCGCGGGGTCCTCGACGACGTCAAGCAGGCGCTCGACCAGCGAGCGGACGAGGTCCTGGCCGCCGACCGGGTCAGCCACGCGCTGCAGGAGATCGCGGTGCCGATCCTGAAGCGGCACTACGACCTGTTCATCCCCGACGTCCCGGGGGAGGACAGCGCGAGCACGCCGTCCGCGTACCTCCTGGCGGCGGGGTACGGCGAGGGCTCGCCGTTCATCGTGGAGATCAACCCCAACGGCCTGGTCAGCCGGTACGAGGACATCGGCTTCCACGCGATCGGCAGCGGCGCGCCGATGGCCCAGCAGGCCGGGGCGCTGCTGGCCCACTTCCGCATGGTCGACCGGCCGGTCCGCTTCGGCGTGCTCGGCGTGGTCCGGGTCATCGAGGCGCTGAGCACCACGTCGCCGAGCGTCGGCCTCGAGATCGACGTCGCCCGGATCACCGCCGAGGACGGCGCGCACCACCTCGACCAGGACGAGATCGACGAGGCGCGGGAGGGTGTCGAGCGCTGGATCGCCGCAGAGCAGGCGGTCCTCGACGACCTGCTCGACTGACCCGCGCTCAGTCCTCGGCGGTGAGGTCCAGGCTGTAGCCCTCGGCACGCACGCCCGGTGCGGGCTCGTGGTCCAGCGCGGGAGCCCGCTCGAAGCCCATGCGGTCGGCGATCTCGCGCATGGACTCCATCACCTGCATCACGGTCAGCACCACGCGGGTCTTCCCGGACTCCCGGGCCTGGGTGACCGCCCAGTCCATCAGCGCGCTGCCGACGCCGGAGCCCCGCTCGGCCGGTGGCACGGCCACCATGCGCAGGGCGAGGGTCCCCTCCTGGGCGCCCCGCCAGTCCCTGAACAGCGTCATCGTCCCGACGATCGCGCCGTCGCGGTCGGCGACGATGATCTCGCCGTCGCTCAACCGCCCGTACACGTTGGCGATGTCCTGTGCGAACATCGACCAGGCATCAGGCGCCATCGACGCGGCGTACTCGGCGTAGGCATCGACGATCAGCGACGCGACGATGTCGAGCTCGCCGTCCTCGGCGTGGCGGATGGTGAATGCCATGTGGCAAGGGTAGTGGGTTACCGGGGGTCGCTGCTGGTGAACATCTGCTAGGAATGGACACGGTGCACCCCTCCTCCCTCGAACGCGCGCGCCCGTACATCGCCTGGTCGGTCCTGCTGGGCATCGCCGTGGCCGTGGCCGTCATCGCGCTGCCGGCGTCCGGCGCGGAGGACGGCGAGGAGGAGCTCGAGAACCCCGTGGCGTTCGCCGAGACCAGCTACGCGAACGTGTGCGCCGAGTGCCACGGCGGCGACGGCCTCGGCGGGACGGTCCCCGGCACCGACTCCGAGGCGCCCGCGCTGACCGACGACAGCGCCGCCTACCTCGACCTGGTGCTGCGGACCGGCCGGATGCCCCCGCCGGGCGACCCCTTCGACAACCGCGCCCGCGAGGTCTACTACACCGACGTCGAGCGCGAGGCGATGGTCGCCTGGATGGTCGACGCGTTCGACCTGCCGTCGGACATCCCCGAGGTGGGGGAGGGCGACGTGTCGGCGGGGCTCGAGACGTTCGCGCTCAACTGCGCGCACTGCCACGGCAACGCGGGCGCCGGCGGGGTCGCCGGCCAGCGCGCGTGGACGCCGGAGGTCACCCACCTCGACCCCGTCGCCATCGCCGAGGCCATCCGCGTCGGTCCCTTCGAGATGCCGGCGTTCGGCGACGACCAGCTCTCCGACACCGACGTCGACGACATCGTCGCCTACCTCGAGGCGGTCGACGACGAGCCGGGCACGATCCTCGGCCTGGTGGAGCTGAACCCGGTGTTCGCGTCGGGCTTCGTGGGCGTCGTGGCCCTGGCCCTGATGGGCGCCCTCTTGTTCATCGGCGGCCGCCCCCAGCCCTTCGAGCGGGTCCCGGAGGAGGAGATCGGCGCGCAGATCGACCGTCCCGAGGGGCAGACCCCCATGCCGGGCGACCCCGCGTACGAGCGCGCGGTCGGCGACGTCGACCGGGACCACGAGCCCGTGCCGTACACCGACGAGGGCAAGAGCGACCGGGGCACCTCAGATGCCCCCCAGGCGGTCACCGCGGACGAGCTCGACCGAGACGAGCAGGAGGGCCCCCAGGCGTGAGCACCGATCCGCAGGGCGTCGGCGGTGAGGACGACGACCTGATCGTCCTGGCCCGCACGACCCCCGACCCGAGCACGGCCAACGACACGCTGGTCATGGGCACCGCGATCGCGGGGGCCGCCTTCGGCGTGGCGTTCGCGGTGTCGCTGGTCATCGGGCTGTCGATCTCGTGGTACGGCTCGTTCCTCGCGCTCGCGTTCTTCAGCCTGGGCCTGTCGATCCGCCGCTACTTCTTCGACCGCTTCCCCGAGGTGGAGGCGGCGGAGCTGCGCACCCACCCCGACGCCGACGCGGACCGGCCGCTCAGCGCGGTCGCGCCGCTGGCCCGACGCCCCCTCCTCACCCGGGTCCTCATCGCCTGCGCCGGCGTGTTCGGCGTCAGCCTCCTCGCGCTCGTCCCGTCCCTCGGCCCGCAGGTGGGCGACACGTTCCGCTCCACGCCGTGGCGCCGCGGCGTGCGGCTGAAGACGACCGACGACGAGGTGATCCGCCCGGAGGACGTCGCCGTCGGCGGGATCGTCACCGCCTGGCCGGACGGGGAGATCGGGTTCGAGCGAGCGGCCGTCCTGGTGATGCGGCTCTCGGCCGAACCGGTCGAGCCCACCAACCCGGAGTGGGTCGTCGGTGAGTCGCTGGTGGCCTACTCGAAGATCTGCACCCACGCGGGCTGCCCCGTCGCGCTGTTCCGCGAGCGCGACAACTCCCTGTTCTGCCCCTGCCACCAGTCCACCTTCGACGTCCGCGCCGGCGCGCAGCCGACGTTCGGCCCCGCCGCCCGCGCGCTGCCGCAGCTGCCGCTCGGCGTCGACGACGAGGGCGCGCTGATCGCCCTCGGCGACTTCGAGGCCCACGTGGGCCCCACGATCGGGTGAGAGGAGCCGACGCCCCATGACCCCCCTCTTCAGCGCCCTCCTCGACGCCCTCGACGACCGCATGCGCCTGCGCGGGCCCACCCGCCAGGTCGCGAACAAGGTGTTCCCGTCGAACTGGTCGTTCCTGCTCGGCGAGGTCGCCACGATCGCGTTCGTCGTCCTGGTCGCGACCGGCATCTTCCTGACCCTCTTCTACCGGGCTTCGACGGAGGCGACGGTCTACGCGGGCCAGAACGAGTTCTTCGCCGGCACGGCCCTCCCGGCGGCCTTCGAGTCGATCGTCCGCCTGAGCGAGGACGTGCCGGGGGGCCTGTTCGTCCGCCGGGTGCACCGGGCCGCCAGCCACCTGTTCATCGCCGCCATCGTCCTGCACATGCTGCGGATCCTCATGACCGGGGCGTTCCGGAAGCCGCGGGAGCTGAACTACCACATCGGCATCGGGCTCCTCACCCTCGCCCTCGGGGAGGGGTTCCTCGGCTACTCCCTGCCCTATGACTCCCTCGCCGGCACGGGTCTGCGGGTCGCCTACTCGATCGTCCTGTCGATCCCGTACGTCGGGGAGGACATCGCGTTCTGGGTCTTCGGCGGCGAGTTCCCCACGGGCGACGTCATCCCGCGCTTCCACGCCCTCCACGTCTTCGTCCTGCCGCTGCTGCTGGCCGGGCTGATCGCCGTGCACGTCGCGATCCTGGTCCGCCAGAAGCACACCCAGATGCCGAACGACGAGGTCGACGGGCACACCTACATCGTCGGCAAGCCGCTGTGGCCGAGCCAGTTCGCCGAGTCCGGCACCCTGCTGCTGTGGGTCGGCGGGCTGCTGGCCGCGTCGGCGACGTTGATCCCCTGGAGCGACGTCGAGCTGCTCGGTCCGTACGTGGCGGGGGAGGTGGGCAACTCCGCCCAGCCCGACTGGTTCATGTTCTGGACCGAGGGGCTGCTCAGAGCCATCCCGCCGGTCGAGTTCGGCGTGCTCGGCGCGACGATCAACACCGTGTTCATCGGTGGCGTGCTGATCCCGGGGCTGCTGTTCGGCGCGCTGATCGCCTACCCGTTCATCGAGCGCCGGTTCTACGGCCTCGAGGGCGAGTGGCACGTCCTGACCAACCCGCTCGACATCCCGCTGCGGGCCGCGATGATCATGGGCACGTTCACGTTCGTGCTGCTGACGTCCGCGAACGCGACCAACGACGTGCTGAGCCGGATGACCGGGATCACGATCGAGGACATGGTCTTCCTCTTCCGGGCGGCCATCCTCGTCGTGCCGCCGCTGCTGGCCGGCCTGCTCTACGTCTGGTGCCGACGCCGCCTCGAGCGTGCGGGTGCGCGGGTCGCGACGAACGAGCTCGAGGCGCAGAGCCGCTTCGAGCCGTCGGCGATGAGCACCAGCTGATCACCCGCGGGCTCCACGCAGGTCCGTGACCACGGCGAGCAGCCGGGCGCGGATCGTGTCCGGCTCCAGCACGGGGACGCCGTCGGGCAGCGACGGCCGCTCGTCGGCGGGGTGCCACGTCACTACGACCACCCGGCCGGGGTCGATCGCGGCGCGCACCGCGGCGAGGGTGGGGTCGCCCGGTGCGGCGGTGACCACCACGACGCCCCGGGCGGCCCGGACGGCGTCATCCAGGGCGTCCACCCCGTCGGCGTCGACCCCCACGACGGTCACCGCGCCGAGGGGGGCGAGCAGCGCGGCCAGCAGCTCCGCGGTGCCGCGGTAGCGGCTCGCCACCAGGACCGGATCGGAGGTCGTGCCCACCGCCAGACCGTATCGTCAGCGCCTGTGACCCCCGCCGACAGCAGCGTCGCGCCCCCTCACCGCGTGCCGTGGTGGCCCGTCGCGGTCGCCGCGGCACTGCTGGCGGCGGGGGTGGCGGTGCGGGTGGGGTGCCTCGGTGCCGACGGGCTCACGCGCGCGGAGACGGCCTGGGCGTGGTGCTACTCCGACGTCCTGGCGCTCGGGCACGCCCGCGACCTCGCCGCCGCGCCGCTGCCCTACGTCGACGTCATGACCGAGTACCCGCCGCTCACGGCCCTCCAGTGGCTGGTGGCCGGGTGGCTGTCGACGGGGCCGACGGGGTTCTTCGGCGTGACCGCGGCGCTGCAGGTCGCGGCCTGGCTCGGGTGCGTGCGGCTCGTGGCCGGGGAGGCGGCCGAGCTCGGGCTGGCCGGCCGCCACCTGCTGGTCGTGGCCGCGGCTCCGCCGCTGGTGCTGGTGGCGACCACCAACTGGGACGCGCTCGCCGTCCTCGGGTTGACCGCCGGGCTCGTGGCGTCCCGTCGCGGCCGACCGGTCCTGGCCGGTGCGGCGCTCGGGCTGGGGGCGCTGGTGAAGGTCTTCCCGCTGGTCGCGGTGGCGGGGTTGGCCGGCCTGCGGTGGGACCGGGGCGAAGGGCGGGCTGCGGCACAGCTGGTCGGCACGGCGGCGGCGACGGTCCTGGCCGTGCAGGTGCCCGTGGCGGTGCTGGCCCCGGAGGGCTGGGACGCCTGGCTGGTGCTGAACGGCGAGCGCCCGGTGGACTGGGACACCGCGTGGTACGGCCTGCAGGTCCTCACCGGCCGGGCGCTGACCGTCGACGTGGCGAACGTGCTGGTCGCCGTCGCCGTCGTCGGCGGCTGGACGGCCATCGCCTGGGTGGCGCTGCACCGCGGAGACGAGGGCCACGGGATCGCTGGTCGCGGGATCGACGAGCGCGGGCTCGTCCTGGCGCTGCTCGCCTGGCTGCTGGTGGCGGGCAAGGTCCACTCGCCCCAGTTCTCCCTGTGGCTGCTCCCGCTGCTCGCCCTGGCACGGGTGGACCTGCGACTGGTGGCGGCGTGGGCGCTGGCGGACACCGCGGTCGTCCTGACCCGCTTCCCCTTCCTCGCCGGCCAGCAGGGCGTGGAACCCGCGCTCGGCTACGAGCCGTTCGGCCTCGCGGTGGCGGTCCGGGCGGTGCTCCTCGTCGCCGTCGTCGCGGCGGGGATCCGCACCCCGCGGCCCGCCCCGGCCCCGCCAGGGACACCGCCGGCTACGGGCGTGGCGGCGCGACCGGGTTGATGCCGTGCGGGGCGTCGGCCAGGCCGTGGAGGTGCAGCATGTGCTGGGTGGCGCGGTCCCAGCCGTGCCCCTCCGCGGCGGCCCGCGCCTGGCGGCGTGCGTCGGTTCCGCCGTCGAGGAGGCGCACCGCGGCCGCGGCCATCGCGGGGCCGTAGCCGTGGGCCGCCGCGCCGTACGGCTCGTCCAGCAGCTCGGCGACCGCGCCGGAGGCGGCGGCCACGACCGGGGTGCCCGACGCGAGGGACTCGAGTGCAGCCAACCCGAAGGTCTCGATCGGTCCGGGGCAGATGGCCACGTCGGCTGACGCGAGCAGCTCGGCGACGTGCTCGCGTCCGCGGAGGTGCCCGAGGAACGTGACCGGCAGGTCGCGGGCCCGTCGGCGGAGCCCCCGCTCGGCCTGGCCGGTCCCCGCGACCACCAGGCGCGCGTCGATCCCGCGCCGGCGCAGCGCGGCGAGTGCGGCGAGGGCGTTGCCGGGCTGCTTCTCCGGCGACAGGCGGCAGACCATCACCACCAGCACCGACTCACCGCCGAGGAGCCGGCGGCGCAGGACCGCGCTGCGCCGATCAGGTCGGAAGACGTCGGCGTCCACGCCCCACCTGACCACGTGGACGTCGTGGACGCCCGCTGCGGTGAACTCCTCGGCCGCCCACCGCGACGGCGAGACGACCGTGTCGAACCGTGCCGCCACCGCGGCGTTGTCACGGCGGGCGAGGACGGCCGGGCGGAGGATCCACGGCAGGTGGACGGACGCCAGCCGGTCGAGGCGCTCGTGGACCACGACCATCGAGGGGACCCGGCGCACCGCCGCCCAGTCCCCGACCGCGCGGAGCGTGAAGCGGTCGCTGACCTCCACCCGGTCGGGGTCGAGGTCGTCGAGGAGCCGCCGGACCCGCCCCAGGTCCACGATCATCCGGTAGCCGCCGGAGCGCGGGATCCGCGGGGCCCGGACGGTGACGACGGTCGCCCCGTCGGACCTGTGCGCGCCGTCGCGCGCGCCGGGGACGACGAGCACCGGCTCGTGCCCCGCCGTCGCGTACCCCTGGCGGAGGTGGGCGAGCGTGGTGCGGATGCCCCCCGAGGTGGGGCTGACGAAGTTCGCGACCTGCACGATGCGCACGGCGCTGCCTACGCGGTCGCCGCGACGGGGGCCGGGTGCGCCTCGGGGGCGTGGCCGGCCACTGCCGTCGCGTAGTGGGCGACCAGCTCGTCGGTCAGCGCCGCCCAGGTCCGGTCCTGCACCCCCGGTCGCGCCCGGGCGGTCATGTCACGCCGGCTGTCGCGGTCGGCCACCAGTCCGGCGACGGCTCGCCGGAGCGCGCGTGCGTCCCCCGGTCTGAAGAGCACGCCGTTGTCGCCGTGGCGGACGAGGTCGAGGGGGCCGCCCGACGCCGGGGCGACCACGGGGACGCCGCTGGCCAGCGCCTCCTGGACGGTCTGGCAGAACGTCTCGTGGGGGCCGGTGTGGACGAAGACGTCGAGGGAGGCGAACAGGCGGGCCAGATCGGTCCCGTCGAGGTGACCGGTGAACGTCGCGCCGCGGAGGCGCCCTGCCAGGCGGTCGCGCTCCGGGCCGTCGCCCACGACCACCAACCGGGTCCCGTCGAGACCGCGGAGGCCCTGCAGCAGCCCGACGTCCTTCTCCGGCGCCAGGCGACCGACGTAGCCCACCAGCAGGCGGCCGTCGGGCGCCAGCCGGCGGCGCAGGGCCGGGTCGCGGCGGGTCGGCGAGAAGCGGTCGACGTCGACGCCCCGCCCCCAGATGCGCACGCGCGGGATCCCGTTGCGGCGCAGGTCCCACGCGGCCGCGCTCGAGGGGGCCAGCGTGGTCTCGGCGGTGGAGTGGATCTTCCGCAGCCAGCGCCAGGCCAGACCCTCGGCCGCCCCCACCCGGTAGTGCCGTGCGAACCGGGCGAAGTCGGTCTGGTAGACCGCCACGACGGGCACGCCGATCCGCCGGGCGGCAGCCAGCCCCCATGCACCGAGCGCGACCGGCCCGGCGGCGTGCACGACGTCGGGCGCGAAGGCCTCGAGCTCCGCCGCCGTCCACGCGGACGGCATGCCGACGGGGATCGACTGGTACCCCGGCAGCGGCACCGACGCGGTCCGCACCACCGCAGCGCCGCCGTGGCGGGACGGACCCCTCCCCGGCGCGATGATGAGCACGTCGTGGCCGGCGCGATCCAGCTCCTCGGCGACCCGCGCGACCGAGTTCGCGACGCCGTTGACGGTCGGCAGGAACGACTCGGTGATGATCGCGATGCGCATGGGGACCAGGGTGGGCGTCGACGGGGCCGGGTGGGCGAGCGACAGGTTGCCGGCGGGCGACGTGACCGTGAACCCGTCACCTCGAGCCACCCTATCCGCGGACGACCCGAGCCCCGGACGACCCCAGCCCCGGACGAGGTTCGCCCTCGCCAACGGGGGGGTGGCGAGGGCGAACTGGTTGGTGCCGTCCACGGGGGATCGACGGCACCAGAACCCGCGGGATACGGGGGAGGACCCCGCGACTCCGTGGGGGAGTATGGCAGGCGCCGCCAGACCGGTCAAGCCCTTCCTGATCGGTCGGTCAGCTCCGGTCGGGGTCCGGCGGCTCGGCGGCGGTGGGGGGTGCGGCCGACGTCGGCGTGGTGGTCGGTGTCGGCGTCGGCGTCCCGCTGGGGAGCGGATCGATCGGCACCGCGGTGGGCAGGACCGTCGGCAGGCCGCCGGTCGGCTCGGGGACCGCCGTCGGGGACGGCGTCGCGGTCGCGGTCGGGGTGGGCGTCGGCGTCGGCGTGGCGGTCGGGGTGGGCGTCGGCGTGGCGGTGGCGGTCTCGGTGGGCGCCGGCCGCTGCTCGCCGAAGGCCGACCAGTCGGGCTGTGGGAAGTCCCGGACCTCGAGGCCCTCGTGGGTCCGGGCCATGAAGTCCGCCCAGGTCCGGGCGGGGAGCCCGCCGCCGGTCTCCTGTCCCGGCAGGCTGGAGCGGTCGTCGCGGTTGCCCATCCAGACGACCGCCGCCACCTGCGGGGTGTAGCCGGCGAACCAGGCGTCGCCGTGGTCCTGGGTCGTGCCGGTCTTCCCGGCGGCCGGACGGCCGATGGCCGCGGCGGTGCCGGTGCCCTGCTCGACCACGCCGCGGAGGACGTCGGTGGTGGCCAGCGCGACGTCGTCGTCGAGGACCCGCTGGTCGGCGGGCGACGCGGTGTACAGCACCTCGTCGTCCCGGCGGACCTCGACGACGGTGTGGAGGCGGTGGTGGACGCCACCGGCGGCGAGGGTCGCGTAGGCGCCGGCCATCTCGAGCGGGGTGACCTCCGCGGTCCCGAGCACCAGTGAGGGGACGCCCGCGAACGCCGGCGCGAACGGGCCGACCAGCCGCCCCGTGCCACCCCGCCCGAGGGCGAGGGTGGCGACGTCGGCCACGGCGTCGAAGCCGATCTCGGCGGCCACCTGCGCGTAGACGGTGTTCGAGGACCGCCACGTGGCACGGCGCAGGCTCATCGAGCCGTACGCCGCGCCCCCGTAGTTCGAGACGGTCCAGTCCCGGCCGTCGTCGGCGCCCGGGATGGTGAGCGTGGCCGGTGCGTCGAACGCCGTCTCGGGCGACCGGCCGTCAGCCAGCCATGCGGCGAGCGCCATCGGCTTGAACGTCGAGCCGGGTTGGCGCAGGGCGACGGCCAGGTTGAGCTGGTCCGTCGCGTAGTCCTCGCCGCCGACGACGGCGATCACACCCCCCGAGCCCGGGTCGACCGCGACGAGCGCACCGGTCGCGGTGGTCGACGTGAAGGCCGGCGCGTACGCGGCCTCGGCGTGGCGCTGGACGCCCAGGTTGAGGGTCGTCGTGACCTCCAGGCCTCGGCCGTCGGCGAACCCGAGCTGGTCGAGCTCCTGGCGCACGAGCGAGGTGAACCAGGGCGCGTCATCGCGGACGGCCGTCCGCCGCTCGACGGTGGGCGGCTGGGCGGCGTACAGCCCCTCGAGCAGGGTGGGGTCGAGCCAGCCCTCCTCCGCCATCCGGCCGAGGACGTAGCGGTAGCGCTGGTGGGACGCGGCGATGTCCACCAGCGGGTCGTGGCGCGACGGGGCGGGCAGCACGCCGGCCAGCACCGCGGACTGCTCGAGGGACAGCTGGGACGCGTCGATGCCGAAGTAGGCCTGGGCCGCCGCCTGGATGCCGTAGGCGCCGCGGCCGAAGTAGACGACGTTCAGGTAGCGCTCGAGGATCTCGTCCTTGGTGTAGGTCCGCTCGAGCTTGATCGCCAGGGCGGCCTCGCGGACCTTCCGCCACAGGGTCTGGGCATCGTCGCGGCTGATCACCTTGATGTACTGCTGGGTGATCGTCGACCCGCCCTGGCTGACCTCGCCGGCCCGGATGTTCTCGACCAGCGCGCGGAGCACGCCCGGGACGCTGACGCCCGGGTGGGTGTAGAAGTCGGCGTCCTCCGCGGCGAGGACCGCGTCGACGGTGTGGGCGGGGAGGCTGTCGAGGGGGACATCGCGCCGGGAGAACTGCGCGGAGAGCTGGGCGTACTCCACGTCGCCGGTGACGTCCAGCAGCCGCGCACCCTCCCCCTCGTCGACGGGCAGGGGCTCGGCGACGAAGATGACCAGCAGCACCCCCGTGAGGGCCAGGACGGCCAGCAGGCCGGGCACGACGGCCAGGGCCAGCAGGCGGCGCGGCCAGCGCCTACGGCGTCGGCGGGGACGACGAGGTTCGGGGGGCATCAGCCCAATGCTGGCGCGGAGGGGGCGGGGGCGCTAGCGGGGTGCGTCGCCCAGGCGGGCCGACAGGTCGCGGCCCGGGACGTGATCGGTGCCGAAGAGCTCCGCGGTGACCAGGTGGTTCCAGCCGCACACGAGGCAGCACTCCACCGTGTAGGCGGTGAAGCTCGGGTAGCGAGCGGCGAGGTCGTGGAGCTCCTCGGTCGTCCACACGACGCGGCCGGCGCGCTGCCGGAGGGCGTCGCCGTAGACGTACGTCACCTCCCGGACGGTGTTCTCCGCGTCGATGGGCACGTCGGCGCGGTCATCCGCCAGGCGGCAGATGGGGCAGGTCCGCGCCGTCTCCGTGCCGATGTTGCGGGCGGCGCGCATCAGCTCGGGATGCGCGTCGATCACGTCCTGGATGGCGACCGCGCCGCGCGTGACCTGCCTCACCAAGGCGCGCTTGGCCATCCGGTAGTCGATGCGTCCGGTCGACGTCACGCGTCGCAGTCTGCCAGAGGCCGTCCTCCACGGCTGCCCGGGGCTCCCGGGGCACCCACACGGGATGCGGTCCGCGCATGTATCGTGGCGCAGTATCGAGCTGATATAGCGCGGCGATACATCGGCGCGATACATTGGGGCTCCACGGCCGCGCGACGGCCGGATGTCGACGAGTCGGAGAGGAGGAGCCCCGGTGCTGGATCTCGCGATCCTCGGCCTGCTGAAGGAGCGGGCCATGCACGGCTACGAGCTGAAGCGGCAGCTCGGGCAGCGGCTGGGGTTCTTCTGGACCGTGTCGTTCGGGTCGCTCTACCCGACGTTGAAGAAGCTCGAGGCCGCCGGTGCGGTCGAGCGCCTCGCCGACACCGACGGGCGCTCACGCCGTCGCCAGGTCTACCGCATCACCCCCGACGGCGAGCGGCAGTTCATCGAGCTGATCGAGCAGGGCTCGTCGAGCGCGTGGGAGGAGGAGAAGTTCCCCCTCCGCTTCGCGTTCTTCCGCTACCTGCCGACCGAGTCGCGCGTGTGGCTGCTCCAGCGCCGGCGCGACTATCTCGAGGAGAAGCTGTCCGAGGGCCGCGCAGGCCTCACCCGGGCCCGCCGAGGCCGCGCCGACCCCTACACGCTGTCGCTGATGCGCCACGGCGTCGAGCAGACCGAGCACGACCTCGCGTGGATCGACGAGCTGATCGCCGCCGAGGCGGGTGCCGACCCACCCGACCTGCTCGACCCGCTCGACCAGCCCGACGCCACCGCTCCCCCCGACGCAGACGACGACCACCCCGACCACTCCGACCGACCCGGCGCCATCGAAGAGACGCGCCCCAAGGAGAACACCCGATGAGCACACACGAAGGAAAGGTCCGCGTCGCGATCGTCGGCGTCGGCAACTGCGCCAGCTCCCTGGTGCAGGGCGTCACCTACTACGCGGACGCGCCGACCACCGAGCGCGTGCCCGGGCTGATGCACGTCGACCTGGCCGGCTACCACGTGCGCGACATCGAGTTCGTGGCCGCCTTCGACGTCGACGCGAAGAAGGTCGGTCGTGACCTCTCCGAGGCCATCGTCGCCGAGCCGAACAACACCATCCAGTTCGCCGACGTCGCCCCGACCGGCGTGACCGTGCTGCGCGGCCCGACCCTCGACGGGTTCGGCGAGTACTACTCCATGGTCGCCGAGGAGTCCGACGACCCCGTCGTCGACGTGACCGAGGAGCTCCGCGCCTCGGGTGCCGACGTGCTCGTCTGCTACCTCCCCGTCGGCTCCGAGCAGGCCGCGAAGTTCTACGCCCAGTGCGCGATCGACGCGGGCGTCGGCTTCGTCAACGCCCTGCCGGTCTTCATCGCCACCGACCCGGAGTGGGCGGCGAAGTTCACCGAGGCCAACGTCCCGATCATCGGCGACGACATCAAGTCCCAGGTGGGCGCCACGATCACCCACCGCCTGCTGACCAAGCTGTTCGAGGACCGCGGCGTCACCATCGACCGCACCTACCAGCTGAACTTCGGCGGGAACATGGACTTCATGAACATGCTCGAGCGGAAGCGGCTGACCTCGAAGAAGATCTCGAAGACCCAGTCGGTGACCTCGCAGATGATCAAGGAGATCAACGGCGAGAACATCCACATCGGCCCCTCCGACCACGTGCCGTGGCTCGAGGACCGCAAGTGGGCCTACATCCGCATGGAGGGACGGAACTTCGGTGACGTGCCCCTGAACGCCGAGCTCAAGCTCGAGGTGTGGGACTCCCCCAACTCCGCTGGCGTCGTGATCGATGCGGTCCGCTGCATCAAGGTCGCGCGCGAGCGCGGCATCGGCGGCCCCCTGCTGGGCCCGTCGTCGTACTTCATGAAGTCCCCGCCGGTGCAGTACGCCGACAGCGTCTGCCACCAGATGGTCGAGGAGTTCATCGCCGGCTCGTTCGACGAGGCCGACGTCCCGACGGCCGAGCGGGCCTGACCCTACGGCTCAGCCCCGGGCCGTGCGCTGCACGGCCCGGGTGAAGCGGTCCGCCCAGCGGGCCAGGGCGTCGGTCAGCGCCGGCGGTTCGATGACCTCGAAGTCCGCGTCGACCGAGCCCAGCGCGAAGACCGCCCAGTCGAGGCCGCGGTCGCCCGGGTCCACGACCATGCGGAGCTCGCAGTGCTCCGCACCCCGGGCCTCGACCTCACCCCACCGGCGGACCACGGCGGCGACGACCTCCGCGGGAGCGGCGACCCGGACGCGCACGGTCGTGCGGGTGCTGGCCGCGAGGCGGTCGAAGCCCTCGGCCACGAACGTCGCCGCGTCGTCCGCGGGGAGCGGGCGGGGGCGGAAGCGGCGGTCGGTGCGGACGACGTCGCTGATCCGGTCGAGCCGGAAGCTGCGCCAGTCGCGGCGGTCGACGTCGTAGCACACCAGGTACCAGCGCCGGCCGTGTGACACCAGGCGGTGGGGTTCGACGTCCCGCTCGGTGCGGGTCCCGTCGGCGGCGGTGTAGGCGAAGCTGACGCGGACCTCGCTCTGGCAGCTCTCCGCCAGGTCGGTCAGGACGAGCGCGTCGACCGCCGGGCCGCCGACGCCAGGCCCTGCCTCCGTCACCTCCTGGAGGGCGTCGACCCGCCGCCGCAACCGGGCGGGCATCACCTGCATGACCTTCCCCAGCGCCCGGATGGCGCTCTGCTCCATGCCGGTCATCGTCCCGGCGACCGCGCGGAGACCGATCGCGAGGGCGACCGCCTCCTCGTCGTCGACCGCGAGGGGCGGCAGCGACGCACCGGGCGCGAGGTGGTAGCCGCCGTCGACGCCGCGGGCGGCCTCGACGGGGTAGCCGAGGTCACGCAGCCGCTCCACGTCCCGGCGGAGCGTCCGCGCCGAGACGTCGAGGCGATCCGCCAGCTCCGGGCCGGTCCAGTAGCGCCGGGACTGCAGCAACGTCAGCAGGCGGAACAGGCGCGAGCTCGGGGTGCTCATGCGCCGATCATGCCGCCGATTGCGGACAGATAGTGGCCGCTCGCCGCTGTGCCACGTGAAACTCCGTGGTTCGTAGCGGCCAGGAACTGACCGCAGTGCCGCTGATGCGGCCAGGATGTGACCGCTGCAGATCGGACGATGGGTCGCACCACCACCGAGAGGAGCGCCCCCATGATCCACCTGCGATCCCTGTCCAAGGACTTCACCGTGCCCGGCGGCGAGGTCGTCCACGCCGTGCGCGGCATCACCCTCGACGTCTCGCCCGGCGAGCTGGTCGCGGTGCTCGGGCCCAACGGCGCGGGCAAGTCGACCACCCTCCGCATGCTGACCACGCTGGTGGCACCGACCGCCGGGACCGCGACGGTCGTGGGCCACGACGTCGTCGCCGCGCCTGCCGAGGTCCGCCGTCGGATCGGGTACGTCGGCCAGGGCAACGGCGCCGGCCACGCCCAGCTGGTCGGCGACGAGCTGCGCAGCCAAGGACGGATCCACGGGCTGAGCGCCGACCGGGCTGCCAGCCGGGCGGATGAGCTGATGGCGGCCCTCGACCTCGCGGAGCTCGCGCGACGGAAGGTCGGCGACCTCTCCGGCGGGCAGCGACGCCGCCTCGACATCGCGATGGGCATCGTCCACCAGCCGACGCTGCTCTTCCTCGACGAGCCCTCGACGGGACTCGACCCGCAGAGCCGCGCGAACCTGTGGGCGCACATCCTGCGGATCCGGGCCGAGCTCGGCATGACCGTCGTGCTGACGACCCACTACCTCGACGAAGCCGACGCGATGGCCGAGCGGGTCGTGGTCGTCGACCACGGCGAGGTCATCGCCGACGACACCGCGGAGGCGCTCAAGGCCGACCTGGCGGGCGACCGCGTCGACCTGGAGGTCCCCACGGCGCCGGACGCCGTGGCGCTGTCCGGGGCCCTCGCGGCCCTCCCCCAGGTCGTCGACGTGGCGGCGCGCGACCAGCGACTCGAGGCGCGGGTGGCCCACGGCCCTCGTGCGGTCCCGGCGGTGCTGGCCGCCGCCGCGTCGACGGGGACCGCCGTCCTCGCCGTGGACGTCCACCGGCCGACGCTCGACGACGTGTTCCTGTCCCTGACCGGCCGCAGCCTGCGCGAGGACGGCCGAGCGGACATCGAGCGCCCCACCGCCGACACGACCCCCGACCCCACCCGCACGACCACCACCCGCGAGGAGATCACCGCATGAGCACCACGAGCACACCCGTCCAGCCCCTCCCCACCGCCGTCGACGCCGTGCGCCGGCGTGGTGTCCTCGGCGACGTGGCCCTGGTGCTGCAGCGCGAGCTGCGACCGCTGCTGCGGGACCCGTTCAGCGTGGTCTTCGGCATGGTCCAGCCGCTGGTCTTCCTGGGGCTGTTCGGGCCACTCCTCTCCGGCGTCGTCGGGGACGACGCCGTCGTCGGAGGGTCCGCCTGGCAGTGGTTCGTCCCCTCCATCCTGGTGATGACCACGTTGTTCGGGACGTCGACCACGGGGGCCAACCTCCTGGCGGAGTTCCAGACCGGCTCCCACGAGCGCCTGCTGGTCACGCCCCTCTCCCGCGCCTCGCTCCTCGCCGGTCGGGCCTTGAAGGAGATCGTGACCCTCGCGGCCCAGTCCGTGGTCATCGTGGCCGCGGTCGTGCCGTTCGGCTTCCGCCTGCACCTTCCCGGCGCACTGCTCGGCCTGGTGCTGCTGGCGACGTTCGGTGTCGGCCTGGGCGCCCTCAGCCACGCGTTGGCGATCGCGGTCCGCCGCACCGAGTGGATGTTCTGGGCGGTGCAGCAGACGTTCCTCTTCCCGCTGTTGATCCTGTCGGGCACGTTGCTGCCCCTCGAGGCCGGCCCGGCCTGGATGCGGGTGGCCGCGCAGGCGAACCCGCTCACCCACCTGCTCGACGCCGAACGGGCCCTCTTCGCGGGTGACCTGTGGAGCGGTGACGTCCTGGCCGGTGTGATCGCGGCTGCCGCCACCGCCGTGGTCGGGTTGGCGATCGGCATCAGGGCGATGAGGGGCAGTGCGGAGTAGCCCTGCCCGTGATCCTGTCCCCCGATCCCGCCTGGGAGCTCCGCCCAGCTCGACACCGCAACCCGACCTGGACGGGAATCCGCAGGTCAGCGGTCCACCGGTGCCCCTGGGTCCTGTGGCTCACGGGGTACCTGTGAACCACCGTCAAGAGCTGGGTTGAACTCCCAGGTGGGGGGTCGACGCTGAACCACCCGGCTGTGGTTCGATGTCTACTCGCGGCGTTCGGCCCAGATCAGCACCTCCGGGTCGAGGACCGTCGGGGGGCGGACGCGCTGGTAGCCCCCTGGCTCGACCCCCGCGGTGCCGACGACGCGCCAGCCATGGTGCTCGAGGAGGTCGACCAGGTGTGGGACGCTGTACGCGGCCGTCCACAGGTCGAACCCCTGACGTGCGCCGTCGGGCCCGCGGACGTCGGCCACGTGGTGGTGCAGCCCCCGGTCGAGGTCGAGGGCCTCGCCCTCGGCGAGGTACCGCGCGGCGAACGCCAGCGAGAACGCCGTCAGTGCGAGACGTCCGCCGGGCCTGACGACCCGGGCCCACTCCGCGACGGCGGCGCGGTCGTGGCTGGGGGTGATCCCGAACCCGCCCTGGCAGACCGACATGAGGCCGTCCACCGCCGCGTCCGCCAGCGGCAGGGCCGCGGCCCTGGCCGCGACGAGGGACGGGGCGCCGGTCCGCGAGCCGCGGAGGACCTCGGGGGAGAGGTCGATGCCCACCGCCGCGACGCCGCGCGCAGCCAGCGCCGCGACGTGTCGCCCGTCACCGCACCCGACGTCGACGACGCGATCCCCCGGCCGGACGGCGAGCACCTCGGCCAGGACACCCGCCTCCTGCGCGGTGTGGCGGGCGAAGGCGTTGCGGTGGTACTCACCGGCCTGGAACCGGCCGATCTGGGCGTACGCCGAGCCCTCCGCCGGCGGGTCGGGGACCTCCGCCGGCTCACCGCGGTGGTCGGTGAACCCCACGGGCGGGGTTCAGCCGCCGTCGGTGGCGGACGTCTTGGGCTTGGGCGGGACCTTCTCGCCGACGACCTCGATGCCCCGGTCCCGTGCCCAGACGTCGAGCAGGGCGAACCCCTCGTCCTCGCTCATCGGGCCGTGGTCGATCGCCTGCTCCTTCAGGTGGTCCCACGCCTCGCCGACGAGGGGGCCTGGCGTGATCCCGAGGTACGCCATCACCTGGGTGCCGTCGATCGGGGGGCGGATGGCCTCGAGCGCCTCCTGCTCGGCGAGGGCGGCGATCCGCTCCTCCAGGTGGTCCATCGCCTGGGCGAACCGCCGGCGCTTCGCGCGGTTCTTCGTCGTCACGTCGGCGCGGGTCAGCAGGTTCAGGCGGCGCAGCTGGTCGGGCGAGCCCGCGTCGTGGACGTAGCGGCGCACTGCCGAGTCGGTCCACTCGCCCTCGGAGTAGCCGTGGAAGCGCAGGTGCAGGCGCACCAGCTCGCTGACGTCGCGGATGACGTCCTTCGGGTACTTCAGCTCGCGGAGGCGCGCCCGGGTCATGCGGGCGCCGACCACGTCGTGGGAGTGGAAGCTGACCGTCCCGTCCCGGTGGAACTCGCGGGTGGCGGGCTTGCCGATGTCGTGGAGCAGGGCGGCCAGGCGCAGCACGACGTCGTCCGCGGCGCACGACTCCACGACGGCCATCGTGTGGGCGTACACGTCCTTGTGGTGGTGGGCCGGATCCGCCTCCATGCGCAGGGCCGGGACCTCCGGAAGGAAGATGTCCGCCAGCCCGGTCTCGACCAGGAGGTCCATGCCGAGCGCGACGTGCGGACCGCAGACGAGCTTGTCCAGCTCGGCCGCGATGCGCTCGGCGGAGATCGTGTGCAGCTCGCTCGCCATCGCCCGGGCGGCGGCCACCGCCTCCGGGTCCGGCGCGAACCCCAGCGTGGCGGCGAACCGCGCGAGCCGGATCATCCGCAGCGGGTCGTCGGCGAAGCTGGCCTTCGCCTCGATGGGGGTGCGCAGGACCCGGGCGGCGAGGTCCTCCCAGCCGCCGTGGGGGTCCACGACGCGCCGGTCGGGGAGGGACACGGCGATGGCGTTCACCGTGAAGTCCCGCCGGGACAGGTCGGTCACGATGTCGTCGCCGAAGCGCACCTGGGGGTGCCGCGACCCGGGCGTGTAGTCGTCCGAGCGGTAGGTGGTGATCTCGATCGGGTGCGGACCGCGGACCGCGCTGACGGTCCCGAACCGCGCTCCGGTCAGCCAGACGTGGTCGGCCCAGCCGCCCAGCACCGCTGCGGTCTGCTCGGGCATGGCCGACGTGGCGAAGTCCAGGTCGGGGGAGTCCGCCGCGCCCCGCAGCGCGTCGCGGACCGTGCCGCCGACCAGGTGCAGCTCGTGGCCGACGGCGGCGAAGCGCTCGCCCAGCTCGTCGGCGACCGGGAAGTCGACGAGGGCGCCGAGCGCCTGGAGCTGGGCATCGCGGAGCGCGACGTCGTCGGTGGCCATGACCCCATCGTACGGATCACCCCGAGGCGGTCAGCCGGTCAGGCGCGTCACGGGCTCCGGGGTGGCCTCGAGCCCGGCGGCCCGGACCGCGATGCGGAAGTCGTGCGGGCTGGTGGCGGCCGCCAGCGCGTCGCGCATCGTGACCTCACCGCGGCGGTAGAGGTCGAGCAGGTGCTGGTCGAAGGTCTGCATCCCGTAGTACGAGCCCTCGGCGATCGCGTCGGTGATGTCCTCGGTCTTGCTCGGGTCGACGACGAAGTCGTAGAGCCGCTGGGTCATCACGAACGCCTCGATCGCAGCCACCCGGCCCCCGCCGATGCGCGGCACGAGCCGCTGGCAGAGGATGCCCTTCAGCGCGTTAGCCAGCGACAGGCGCGCCTGGTATTGCTGGTGGGGCGGGAACAGGTCCAGGATGCGGTTGATCGTCTCAGTGGCGTTCGTGGTGTGGAGCGTCGAGATGACGAAGTGGCCGGTCTCGGCAGCCTGCAGGGCGGCGGTGACCGTCTCGACGTCGCGCATCTCCCCGATGAAGATCACATCGGGGTCCTGGCGGGCCACCGACCGCAGCGCCGTCGCGAAGTTGTCGGTGTCGACGCCGATCTCGCGCTGGTCGACGATCGCGAGCTGGTCGGGGTGGAGGATCTCGATCGGGTCCTCGATCGTCACGATGTGGCTTCGCCGGGTCGCGTTGATGTGGCCGATCATCGCCGCGGTCGTCGTGGTCTTGCCCGAGCCGGTCGGGCCGGTGACGAGCACCAGCCCGCGGTGCTCCTCGGCCAGCGCGCGGCAGACCGGCGGGAGCCCGAGCTGGTCGAAGTCCTGGTTGCCGGGCAGGACGCGGCGGAAGACCAGCCCCACCGAGCCGCGCTGGCGGAACACGGCGACGCGGAAGCGCCCGAGCCCGCTGACGCCGTACGCGCAGTCGGCCTCCTGGCCCCGCTGGAACGCGTCGAGCGCACGACCCTCGAGCACCTCGAGGGCGAACCGCTCGGTGTCCTCGGCGTACAGCCACGGCAGGTCGTGGATCTCGCTGAGGTCGCCGTCGATGCGCACGTAGGCCGGGCCCCCCGCCTTGAGGTGCAGGTCTGACCCGCCCTTGTCGACGAGGAGTTGGAGGTAGTCCCTGATGTGCATGGTCTGCGTCGCCCCTGCGGAGGTGTGGTCGTCCGGCCCTCGGTTACCATCGGCAGGTGGGCCGCCGACCTTGACCCCACGGAGCCAGGTCCCCCTCCGCTGCCCGACATCGCGACACCGACCACGTATCGTTGACGGCCGATCGACC
The DNA here is from genome assembly GCF_964222135.1 of Euzebya sp. Lineage (NCBI taxonomy): Bacteria > Bacillati > Actinomycetota > Nitriliruptoria > Euzebyales > Euzebyaceae > Euzebya > Euzebya sp. The sequence continues at coordinate 3,974 of NZ_CAXQBR010000069.1, read as the reverse complement.
TGTGCGGCGCCGTTCGGCCGCGCCGCGGATTCGCCACCTGATGGCCCGCTACCCGACCAAGCACGCGACCTCGGCCGGCGGTCTGGTCTACGACGACCGGGCCGACGGGCGTTGGGTCGTGCTCATCGCGCACCGCAACGCCGGCGGTGTGCTCCAGTGGACGTTGCCGAAGGGCGGGCTCGAGGAGGGCGAGGACCTCGAGGAGGCAGCGGTCCGGGAGGTCCGCGAGGAGACCGGGCTCGAGGCCCGCATCGAGGCGAAGCTCGGCGTCGTCGACTACTGGTTCGTGTGGCGGCCGGACCGCGTGCGGTACCACAAGTACGTCCACTACTACCTGATGGGCCTGCAGGGCGGTGACTTCAGCCGCCGCGACGACGAGGCAGAAGACGTCGCGTGGCTCCCCATCGACGAGGCCCTCGACCGGCTGGCGCACCCGAACGAGGCACGGCTCGTCCGCCGCGCCCTGGACAGCGCATCCACCGACGACGCCACTGACCCCGACCCCGACCCCGGCGCCGATCAGGTCCGCACACCCCGGGAGACCGGGCCGTGACCTCGCGCGGCGCCACCCGGGTGCGGGCGGCGGTCCTGGCGCTGCTGGTCCTGTCGCTGCTGGTCCCGGCCCTCGTCGCGCCGAGCGCGCCCGCGGGAGCCCAGCAGGACCCGGCCCCCCCGCCAGCCCAGGACACCCCGGCCGGTCCCGTCGGGGTCGAGCTCACGATCGTCGAGCTCGACGCCGTGGTGGAGGCGACCGACCCCGACGCGGCCCTCACCGCGACGCTCGCCCTGCGTGCCGGCGCGGAGGACCGCCGCGACCTGCGGCTGGTCACCACCGTCCACGCCCGGGCCGATGGGCGGACGGGGCTCCAGGCCGCCCTCGACGGCGACCTCGGCTCGGTGTTCGACGCCACCAGCGCGCCGCTGCCCGACCTGACGGCGGGTACGACCCGGCTGGTCACCGCCCGCACCGAGACCGCGTCGCTGTCGCTGCAGGGCGAGGACCGCGCCGGCGTGTACCCGGTGCAGCTGCAGGTCTTCGACGGCGCCGAGCCGGTCGGCGCCGTGGTGACCAGCCTCGTCGTCCTGCCGCCCGAGGGTCCGGCTCCGCTGCCGGCCACCACGGTCGTGCACCTCCGCAGCGACGCGATCCCCCTGCGGGACGACATCGCCCACGCGACCGCGGAGGCGGCCGTCGGACCCGACGGCCCCCTCGTCGCGCAGGCGGACCAACTCGACGCGGTCGCCGCCGACGGGTCGGCCGCCGGTGTGGTCCTCGCCGCCGACGGACGCACCCTGGAGGACCTGACCGCGATGGCCGACGGGTACGTCCGAGCCGACGGGACGGCGGTGCCCGACGACCGGCGCGTCGCCCGCCGCGCCGGCACCGTCGTCGAGGCCGCCGCCCGCCTCGCCCGCCGCGGTGACGTCGAGACGATCGCCTACCCCTACGCCGCCGCCGACCTCGTCGCCCTGGTCCGGGCCGACCTCGCCGACCCCGCCCTCGAGCTGGTGGCCGAGGGCGGGTCGGCGACGAGCGCGACCACCGGATCTCCGGTCACGACCGGCGTCCTCGTCCCCCCGGACGGGTTGGACGCCGAGACGCTCGCCGCCCTCGGCCCCGCCGACGCCGAGGCGGTGCTGCTCGACGAGCGGTACCTGTCCTTCGCCGACGAGGGGGACCTCGAGCCGATCCGCCGGCTTCGCACGGCCGACGGCGGCGAGGTGCGGATCCTCGTCCCGGACGACGTCCTGTCCCAGGTGCTCGCGGACCCCGCCGCCGAGGGCGTCCCCGCCGTCGTGCAGCGCGTCCTCGCCGAGACCGCCGCGGCGTGGCTGGCGGACGCGGGAGGACCCCGCTCCGAGGCGCTGCTGCTGTCCGCCCAGACCGGCGCGGACCTCCCCGACGGGGTCCTGGCGGCGGTCACGGCGGCGGTCGCCGACGCGCCGTGGCTGCGCCCGGTGGGCCTCTCGGAGCTCCGCCGGCGGGTCGCACCCTCCGACCGCGTCGTCCGACTCGCCTACCCGCCCCGGTCGGCCGCCTCGGAGCTGCCGCAGACCTACGTCCGCCAGTACGCCGACGCCCGTGCCGCGCTGATCCCGCTCGGCGCGGTGCTGCCGGAGGGGGACCCGACGACCGAGTCGTTCTCGGAGTCCCTCGAGGTGGTCCCGTCGACGGCGTACCGCGACCCCGAGCTGCGGTCCCTCGGGGCGGGGCGGAGCACCGACGTCCTGCAGCACATGGCCGGGCTCACCGGCGCGGTCGGCATCGTCCCGAGCGCCCCGATCACCCTGACGGCCACGACGGGCGAGGTCCCGATCACCGTCACCAACGGCAGCGACGTCGACGTCGACCTGGTCGTGTCGGTCGAGGCAACGCGCTTCGACTTCGCGGACGACACCCAGGCGGTGACGCTGCCGGCCCGGTCGTCCCAGCGGCTCGTCTTCGACGCCCGGGCCCTGAACCCCGGCGCGTTCGCCCCCGTCGCGGTGACGATCAGCGACCCCACGGGTGCGCTCCGCATCGCCCGCACCCAGATCAGCGTCAGATCCGCGGCGGTGCCCGTGGTGGGGCTCGTGGCGAGCGTCGGGAGCGTGCTCGTCCTCCTCGTCTGGGGTGTCCGCCAGGGCCGACGGCGCCGCAAGGTCGGCCGGCACGAGCGCCGGACCCGCCAGTCCCCGGCCGCATGAGCGAGGGCCGCGGGTCCCTCCTGGTCGGCGCCGGCATCGGGCTGTCGCGCATCAGCGGGTTGCTGCGGGAGATCGCGATGGCCGCGTTCCTCGGCAGCGGGATCGCCGCCAACGCCTTCCGGGCCGCCATCAAGATCCCGAACGCCCTGCAGAACCTCCTGGGGGAGGGGGTCCTCAGCGCCTCGTTCATCCCGTCGTACTCGCGGCTGCTGGCCGAGGGACGGCCCCGCGCCGCCGCGAAGGTCGCCGGGACGGTCCTCACCCTGCTCCTGGGGGTCACCGGCCTCCTGGTGGTCGTCGGCGTCCTGGCCGCGGGGCCGGTGACCTCGCTGATCGCGCCAGGCCTGGTGGGGGAGGAGCGGGACCTGACCGTCCGGCTGGTCGCGATCGTCACGCCCGGCATCGGGCTCCTGGTCGCATCCGCGTGGTGCCTCGGGGTGCTCAACAGCCACCGCCGGTTCTTCCTCTCCTACGTCGCGCCGGTCCTGTGGAACGTCGCCCAGATCGTCGCGCTCGTCGTCGCCGGGCTGTTCGTCTTCACCGAGGCGGACGTCGTCGACCCCGGCGTGCTGCTGAGCGGGGACGCGCGGGGCATCGCCCTCACCCTCGGGTGGGCGACGGTGGTCGGCGCCGGGCTCCAGCTCGGCGTGCAGGTCCCGCAGGTCCGCGAGCTCGTCGGCGACCTGCGGCTGTCGCTCCACCTCGACGCCGAGACGCGGACCGTGCTGCGCCGCTTCGCCCCGATCGCGGGCGCCCGCGGCGTCGTGCAGGTCAGCGCCTACGTGGAGCTGGCCCTGGCCAGCTTCCTCGTGACCGGGGCGATCGCGAACCTCGGGTACGCCCAGACGCTGTACCTGCTGCCGATCAGCCTGTTCGGCATGAGCGTCGCGGCTTCGGAGCTGCCCGAGCTCTCGAGCGCGATGGCGACGGCGGACCGCCGTGCCGCTGCGGAGGCCATCGCCCGCCGGCTCCGGACCGGCCTGGCGCGGATCGCCTACTTCGTCGTCCCCATCGCGGTCGCGTTCGTGGCCGCCGGCGACCTGGTCGTCGGTGCGCTGCTGCAGCGCGGCCAGTTCACCCGCGCCAACACCGTCCAGGTCTGGGCCATCATCGCCGCCTACGGCCTCGGCCTGCTGGCCGCGACCGCAGCCCGGCTGCTGCAGTCGGCGCTGTACGGCCTCGGCGACACCCGGACGCCCGCACGGGCGAGCCTGATCCGCGTCGGGGTCTCACTCGCCGTCGGCGTGGTGCTCATGTTCCAGCTCGACCGGGTCGCCGTCGGCGCC
>NZ_CAXQBR010000068.1 GCF_964222135.1 Euzebya sp. | reverse complement strand
CCCGGCGGGGGGGGGTGGCCGGGCGGGGGAGGGTGCGGCCCCTGCCCCCGCCTCGCCGCTCCCGCGGACCACCCCGCCGGCTCCCGGCCCCGCGCCGCACCGGCCGGGGTTGGGTCCCGCGCCGGTGGGTGGGACCGGGTCGACGGTCGCGGTGGCGGCCCTCGCCGACGGGCTGCCGTCGTGGCGGGTGACGCGGTCCGGTGGCGAGCCGCGCGGGATCTTCTGCGGCATCGGCCACTGCCACGACTGCCTGGTCCTCGATCCCGACGGCAGGACCGCGCGGGCGTGCCTGCTCCCGACCGCCGCGGTGATCGGCGGCAGCGACCAAGCCCCCGGAGGGGTCTGTCAGGTTCGTCCCGCCGATCGAGAGGAAGGTGACAGCCTTCCATGTGCGGCTGGCGCCGCACCCTCCGGTTCGACGACCCGAATCGGCCCGCGCTCCTCGCTGGCGCTCGTCGGCCGGGACGATTCACGTGTCAGACCTGCGCCGGTGATCCCGGCATCCGCGGAGGTCTGTCAGGTTCGTTCCGCGGATCGAGAGGAAGGTGACAGCCTTCCATGTGCGGCTGGCGCCGCACACTCCGGTTCGACGACCCGAATCGGCCCACGCTCCTCGCTGACGCTCGTCGGTCGGGACGATTCACGTGTCAGACCCCGCGCGGCGGCCGGGCAGTCGGCGGCCCCCCACCCCCCGGCCGACGTGCTGGTCATCGGGGCCGGCCCCGGCGGGCTGACCGCCGCCGCCGACCTGGCCGACGGGGGCCTCGAGATCGTGCTGGTCGACCGGTACGCCCGGGCCGGCGGGCAGATCGGCCGGCAGCCGGCGGGCACGGCCGCGAGGACCGGGGGGCTGGCCGACGCGATCGGCCGGGCCGAGACCCACCCCCGCATCGCTGTCCAGCCCGCCACCGCGGTCGTCGCGCTCCGCCGGCTCGACCACCGCGCGGGGTTCGAGGCGCTGCTCGAGACCGCCGGCACCCTCCACCTCTGCCGCACCCGCGCTGTGGTGCTCGCCCCCGGGGCCCGCGAGGTGGTGATGCCCTTCCCGGGGTGGACGCTCCCCGGCGTGGTCACCGCCGGGGCGGTCCAGGCGCTGGTGAAGGCCGAGGGCCGCCTGCCGTGGACCCGGGTCGGGCTGGCCGGGTCCGGGCCGCTCCTCCTCGCCGTCGCGGCGGCCCTGCGCCAGGCCGGCCATCCGCCCGCGTTCACGCTCGAGGCCCGCGCCCTGCGCGACCTGGTGGGGACCGGCCTGCCCACCGCCCTCCGGCACCCGGCGAAGGGCCTGCAGTTCGCCGCCCTCGCCGGCCCGCACCCTCCCCGGTTCGGGTGGCGGGTCCTCGAGGCGGTGGGATCGGACCGGCTCCGGGCCGCCGTCATCGCCCCCGTCGACCCCGACGGCCGGGTCGGACGCCGCCGGACCGTGGGGCTGGACGCGCTCGGGATCAGCCACCGGCTCGTCCCCGACGTCGGCCTGGCCCTGCAGCTCGGCTGCGACACCCGGTCCTCGGCCGACCGCATCGCCACCGCCGTGGTGGTCGACGAGGTCCAGGCCACGTCCGTCCCCCTCGTCCACGCGGTCGGCGAGATCACGGGTGTCGGCGGCGACGAGAAGGCGCGGGCCGAGGGCCGCCTGGCCGCCGCCGCCCTGCTGACCCAGCTCGCCGGCCACCGCTCGCCCCCCGCGGCGCTGCGCCGGGCCGCCACCCGGTGGCGCCGGTTCGCCGACGACCTCGAGCGCCTCCACCCCGTCGACGACGACTGGGCGGCGACCACACCCGACGCGGTGCTCGCCTGCCGGTGCGAGGAGGTGCCCCTCGGGGAGGTGCGCCGCGCCATCGCCGACGGCGCGACGACAGCCCGCGCCGTCAAGGGGCTCACCCGCTGCGGCATGGGGCCCTGCCAGGGTGCGGTCTGCTCGCCGATCGTCCGGTCTGCGCTCGCCGCGGCCGGCCACGCCGACACCGGCGACCTCGAGTCCCGCCCGCTCGCGGCACCGGTCGCCGCCGACCAGCTCGCGCGACTGGCCTGACCCGCCCGACCGGACGACCGAAAGAGATCTCGGGTGATGTCGATCTCGGTGAGCCTGCTCCGTACAGGGGGTGAGCGCCGGCACCGGGCCGGCCCACCGAGCAGAGGAGAACCGCCATGCCGCAGTACCTGCTGAGCGTCCACCACGACGGCATCGAGGACCTGGACGTGCCCGCCGAACAGATGGAGGAGATGTTCGCTGCCGTCGGGAAGTTCAACGAAGAGATCACCGAGGAGGGCCACTGGGTCTTCGCCGGCGGCCTCCACCCGCCGACCACCGCCACCGTCGTGCGCAACGTGGACGGGGAGGTCCTCACCACCGACGGCCCCTACATCGAGACCAAGGAGTTCCTCGGCGGCTTCTGGGTGATCACCGCCGACGACCTCGACCAGGCCCTCGAGATCGCCGCGCGCGGGTCCGCCGCCTGCCAGGGCCCGGTGGAGGTCCGCCCCTTCCAGGACGAGTAGTGCCGGAAGCTCGTGACCGCGTCACACCCTGGGCCGTCACCGACGACCAGATCGCGGCGGTCTTCCGGGAGGCGTCAGGGCGGGCGACCGCCACCCTCATCCGCGTCTTCGGGGACATCGACCTCGCCGAGGAGGCGGTGCAGGACGCCTTCCGGACCGCCGTTGAGCGGTGGCGCCGCGACGGGCTGCCGCCCAGCCCCGCCGGGTGGATCGTCACGACCGCCCGGAACCGCGCCATCGACCGGGTCCGGGCGGACAGCGCCCGGACCCGGCGCCACGAGCAGGCCGCCGTGCTGGCCGACGACGAGGGACCGAGGGAGGTGGGACCGGTGACCGACGACCGGCTCAGGCTGATCTTCACCTGCTGCCACCCGGCCCTGTCCCCGCAGGCCCAGGTGGCCCTGACCCTCCGCCTGCTGGGAGGGCTGACGACCGAGGAGATCGCCGCTGCCTTCCTGGTCCCGGAGGCGACCATGGCCCAGCGCCTCGTCCGCGCGAAGAAGAAGATCGCGGCCGCGAGGATCCCCTACCAGATCCCTGGTGGCGCCGCTCTGCCCAACCGCCTGCGGTCCGTCCTGGCCGTGCTGTACCTCATCTTCACCGAGGGTCACACCACCGCGACCGGCACGTCGCTGGTCCGCGAGGACCTCGCCGGCGAGGCGATCCGACTCGCGCGGGTCCTCGTCGAGCTCATGCCCGACGAGCCCGAGGCGGTCGGGCTGCTCGCGCTGATGCTGCTCACCCACGCCCGGCGCGATGCCCGCACCGACACCGCGGGCGACGTCGTGCTGCTCGCCGACCAGGACCGCAGCCGGTGGGACGCGGCGATGATCGCCGAGGGCCAGGACCTCGTGCGGGCGTGCCTGCGCCGCGGCCGGCCCGGCCCCTACCAGCTGCAGGCCTGCATCGGCGCGGTCCACACCGACGCCTCCACCGCCGAGGAGACCGACTGGCGGCAGGTCCTGGCGCTCTACGACCAGCTGACCCTCCACCAGCCCACCCCCATCACCGCCCTGAACCGCGCGGTGGCGGTCGCGGAGGTCCACGGCCCGGCCGCGGCCCTCGCGATCCTCGACGACCTCGACCTGGACGGCTACGGCCCGTGGCACACCGCGCGCGGTGACGTCCTGGCGCGCCTCGGCCGCCGCGACGAGGCCGCGGCCGCGTTCGACCGGGCCGTCGAGACCACCCCCAACCCCTCCCTCCGGGCCCACCTCGAGCGTCGGCGGGCTGCGCTCGCGTGACGGTGCGCACACCACTGTGTCGGTACGCCCGCCATGAGGGCGGGCGTCCCGACACACTGACGTAGGCTCGCGCGGCGATGGACTCCCCGTACCCCGGCGTCGAGACCCACCCCGCCGAGGGCTGCACCTTCTGCGAGGTGATCGCGGGCGCCCAGGACCTGGTGTACGCCGACGAGCACGTCGCGGCGTTCCTCGACATCCGCCCCCTGTTCCCCGGCCACCTGCTCGTCTGCCCGGTCGACCACGTGGTGACCCTCGACCAGCTCGACGCCGCGCTGGTCGCACCGCTGTTCGGGCTCGTGCAGCGCGCCACCGCGGCCATGGCGACCGCGCTCGGCGCGGACGGCGCGTTCGTGGCGAACAACAACGTGATCAGCCAGAGCGTCCACCACCTCCACGTCCACGTGGTCCCGCGCCGCCGGAAGGACGGGCTGCGCGGCTTCTTCTGGCCGCGCACCGGTTACGACGACGCCGCGCACGAGGCCGACGTTGCGGCGCGGCTGCGGGAGGCCCTCGCCAGCTGAGCCCTCGCCAGCTGAGCTCTCGCCACCTGAGCTGGCAGTCGCGTGACATCCGTGCGACGCTTGTGACATAACGCCGTTAACCGAGGGAGGCGCGGCCGCGTGGAGACCATCGAGACCGACGTCGCGATCATCGGATCGGGCTTCGGGGGCAGCGTGTCCGCGCTGCGCCTGGCCGAGAAGGGCTACGACGTCACCGTCGTCGAGGAGGGGCGGCGCTGGACCGCCGAGACCCTGCCCGCCTCCAACCGGGACCTCCGGAAGTTCTTCTGGTTCCCGTCCCTCGGTCTGCGCGGGGCCCAGCGGATGACCCTCCTGAAGGACGTGTTCATCCTGTCCGGCGCCGCGGTCGGCGGCGGGTCGGTGATCTACGCCAACACCCTCTACGAGCCGCTCGAGGGGTACTGGCACGACCCCGCCTGGGCGGCCATCACCGACTGGCGCGACGAGCTCGCGCCGCACTACGACCAGGCCAAGCGGATGCTGGGGGTCACGACCGTCCCCTTCGACACCCCCGCGGACGAGCTGCTCCTCACCATCGGCCGGCGCATGGGCGTCGAGGACACGTTCCACAAGACCGACGTCGGCGTCTGGTTCGGCACCCCCGGCGAGACCGTCGGCGACCCCTACTTCGGCGGCCGCGGTCCCGACCGGACCGGCTGCATCCGCTGCGGCAACTGCATGGTCGGCTGTCGCCACGGCGCGAAGAACTCCCTCGACCAGAACTACCTGCACCTCGCCGAGCAGCTCGGCGCCCGCGTCGTCGCCGAGCGCCGCGTCGTCGACCTGCGCCGTGCCTCCGACGGGCGCTGGGCCCTGCTCAGCCAGCGGCCCGGCACCCCGGTGTGGCGACGCCCCGAGCGCACGGTGATCCGCGCCGACCACGTGATCTTCGCCGCCGGGTCGCTCGGCACCCAGAAGCTGCTGCACCGCTTCGCCGAGGACGGACCCCTCGACCGGATCTCACCGCGGCTCGGGAGCCTGACCCGCACGAACTCCGAGGCGATCGTCGGCGCATCCGCCGGCACCGACGGGGTCGACTACTCCCAGGGCATCGCGATCACCGGCTCCATCCACGTCGACGAGCACACCCACATCGAGAACGTCCGCTACGGCCGTGGCTCTGACGCCATGCGGGCCATCACCGCGCCGATGGTCGACGGCGGCGGCGCGATCCCGCGGCCCCTCCGCTTCCTCCTCCAGCTGCTGACCCACCCCCTCGAGTTCCTCCGCAACCTCACCCAGACGCGCTGGTCCGAGCGGACCGTCCCGCTCCTGGTCATGCAGTCCCTCGACAACTCCCTCCAGACCCTCCGGCGGCGCACCCCGTTCGGCTCGTTCCTGACCACCCGGCAGGCGCACGGCACGCCGAACCCCACCTGGATCCCGGCCGCGCACACCGCCGCCCGCTTCGGGGCCGAGGCCATGGGCGGCATCCCGGTCGGCTCGATCTTCGAGGCCACCCTCAACGTGCCGACCACGGCGCACATCATCGGCGGCGCCCCCATCGGGGAGACCGCCGCCGACGGCGTCATCGACCCGTACCACCGCCTGCACGGCCACGACGGCCTCCACGTCGTCGACGGCTCGGCGATCACCGCCAACCTCGGCGTCAACCCGTCCCTCTCCATCACCGCGATGGCCGAGCGGGCGATGTCGCTGTGGCCCAACGCCGGCGAGCCCGACCCGCGGCCGCCCCTCGGGGCCCCGTACCGCCGCGTCGCCCCGGTCGCGCCGCGCACCCCGGCGGTCCCCGCCGACGCCCCGGCCGCCCTGCGCCAGCCCGCGTCCGCCTGATGCGGTGTGCCCGCCCAGGTGGGCGGGTACCACGCCTGCCGTGAGCACGACCCGCACCCGCCGACGTGACCGCCAGGCCGTGCGGCTGGCCATCGCGTTCGTCGGGCTGGCCCTCGTCTGGGGCATCGCGTTCAACGCGAGCGGCCTGCCGTTCTTCGCCCTCACCACCGCCGGCGGCGCGCTGACCGGGCTGGTCGGCTTCTGGGTCCGCCGCGCCCCGGACGAGGACGAGCCCGGCTTCGCGATCACCCCCGCCACCGCCGCCTTGGCGGTCGCCGCCGCGCTGGTCCACTTCGCGGTCGGCCACGCGGCCTTCGCGGTCGCGGCGGAGGTGGTGCCCGCCCTGGCCACCACCGCGCTCGAGGTCTACGAGGCCTCCGGGTCCATCCCGGTGTGGGGCCAGGTGGTCCTCGGTGCGATCTTCACCGGCGGGATGGAGGAGGTGTTCTGGCGGGGGGCGTTCACGCCGATGGTCGCCGACCGGGTGCGCGATCGGCTGCCACGGGATCTCGGGCGCTGGCAGGAGGGCGCGGTCCTGGTCGTCGTCTCGACGATCGGCTACACGCTGTTCCACGTGGCGACCCTCAAGCTCGCGCTCGTGGCCGCCGCGGCCCTCGGCGGGCTGGTGTGGGGGACGTTGCTGCTGGTCACGCGCTCGGTCGGGCCGGTGATCATCGCCCACGTGATCTGGACGGGCCTCATGGTGCTGTTCCCGCCGTCGCTCCCCTGACCGCCGGGCAGGTGTCGCCAGCACCCTGCGGGGAAGGGACTCCGAGACCGACCCGATGCGAGGAGATGATCACCGATGGCACGTGACGACGAGAACGTGGTCGAGGACGCCAAGGGCAAGCTCAAGGAAGCTGCCGGCGCCCTGACCGGCAACGACGACATGCGCGACGAGGGCATGGCCCAGCAGAAGAAGGTCGACGCCGACGAGAAGGCCCAGGAGAAGGAGGCCGAGGCCGCACAGGCCCGTGCCGAGGCCGCGGCGCACGAGGCGGAGCAGAAGAAGAAGTAGCGGGAGCCACCCGCACGACGGACGCCCGGTGATCTCCCCCGTGGATCACCGGGCGTCCGGTCGGGCGCGGCAGCTCTCGCGGTCTGTGCCTAGCGCCTCCCGAACAGGCCGCCGATGATCCCGCCGATCACGTCGTCGACGCCGTCGTCGCCCCCGCCGGGCCCCCCGTCCAGCGCGTCACCGACCAGGCCGACGGCCCCGTCGAGGGGTGGGGGCAGCAGCGCGGTGGACAGCTCGATCTGCACGCCGCCCGCCAGGCTCACGTCGAGGGTCACCCCGGCAGCGGCCAGCGCGTCGATCGTGGCGGTGTCCACCACCTGGCTGAGGGTCGGGAGCCCCGCCGGCGGCTCGTCCTGGCCGTCGAAGTAGACGCCGTCGCCGCCGTCCCAGTCGTCCCAGTGGTCCGCGCAGTGCGCGTCGCGGGCCTGGGCCGCTGCATCCGGGATCGCCGTCGCCTGGCGGATCAGCGCGCCCAGCTGGGCCGAGCCGACCTCGATGGCCTGCGCGACCAGGTCAGCCACCGGTTCGGGGGTGTAGGTCATCAGCCACGCGTTGGTCCACGCCTGCTCGCGCCAGGTCTGGATCAGCTGCGCCGACGCGAAGCCCATCAGCACGTCGTCGTGGGGCGTCGAGTCGATCGTCGGGTCGAAGCGGGCGGCGATCTCGGGGATCATGTCGTCGCCGACGGTGTTCAGGAACGCGTTGACCTGCTCGTGGTCGGGCTTGCGGGAGTCCCCGTCGGCGTCGGTCAGGCCGATGTCGTCGAGCACGAACGGCAGGTCGCGGTTGATGTGGGCGTTCATGCCCATCAAGAAGTTGCCGAGGGCGGACAGCTCCCGACCGTCGGCGGCGCCGAACGCCTGGCGCCACGCCGGCGGGACCGCCGAGGCGTCCCCCTGCTCCCACGCCCGCAGCGGCCCCATGTAGTACTCCGCGAAGACCGCGTCGTAGTGGTGCATCCACGCCACGTCGTCGTAGAAGCCGGGGATCTGCGAGGACTCGTAGTACGCCTCGGTGGTCCGCATGTAGCCGAGCTGGAAGACCGCGTTGTGGTCGCAGGTCGACGCCAGCCGGTGGAGGTCGCGCGCCATGGTCCGCAGGACCGACTCGACGCAGGCCGGGTCGCCGCTCGTGCAGATGTTGCTCGACGAGAGGTCCAGGCCGGGCGTGAACCCGGGCAGGACCTGCCCCCAGTTCACCAGGGGAGGGGTCGACGCCTGCGACGGGGCGGCCAGGCCGAGGACGAGCAGCACGGCGAGCACCGCCGACGCCCTCCTGGCCCTGCCCATCCGCCTGCTCCTCCGCACCGTTGCGACTACCCACCGCAATGTCGTACGCCGATCACCTGAGGGGAATGGCCAACCCGGGGGGTTCGAGGCGATCCGAAGGGACTAGTCCACCCAGATGCGGTAGGGCTGGCCGTCGCGGCTGACCCCCTCGGCACACGGCTCCAGGGCGACCTGCAGGTCGTCCCCCAGGTCGCCGAAGGACGGCGGCCAGCCGTGCCCGACCTGCAGCACCCCGGGCAGCGACCCCTCCGCCAGGCGGTCGCGGACCCGGTCGTGCTCGGCGGTGAAGCCGTACCAGAACACCGTCCACGGGGTGGGGTTCTCCGCCTCCAGCGCGTCGTAGAGGGGGAGCGGTCCCGGCACGATCCACACGACGCGGTCCCCGCCGGTGCAGCGGTCGAGGTCGGGGGCGATGTCCGCTGCCACGCCCTCGACGACGGCCAGGGCGTCCCCCGCCCGCAGCGAGGCGGCGATCCCCCCGGCGGTGGAGGCGAGCAGCACGGCGACCACGACCGCCCCGGCCCCCAGCGACACCGCCCCGGCGTCGGCCCGCCAGCGCGGCGTCACCACCGCCAGTCCCGCAAGCAGCACGGTCGGCAGCGCGAGCGCGAGCAGGCTCTCGACGGACACGGCGGCGACGACCGCCGCGGCGACCACGACGGCACCCACGACCGCCGCGACGACCCGCCGGCCGTCCCAGCGCCCGCGCGGCCACCGCAGGTGCCCGACCCCGCGGGGGTCGGTGACCAGGTCGTTGACGACGAGGACCACGAGCAGGCCGAGCAGGGTGGTGGCCGCGTCGACGTGGGCGGGGTCCGGTCGGCGGATCGCGATGAGCGCCTGGGCGAGGTGCAGGCAGGCGACCAGCCGGGCAGGTGCCGTCAGCCGGCGCCACACGGCCGGCACGAACGCGACGAGCAGGCTGGCGACGAACAGCTTCGGGCGGAGGGACGGGGCGCTCAGCAGCGGGTAGCCGTAGGTGAACCCCTCGGCGGTCTCCGCGGCGTTGCTGAACAGCTGGCGCAGGACCTCCCCGGGCGGCTGGCCCAGCAGCCGGTACACGGCCAGCTCCGCCACCAGGGCCAGCGCGATGCCGGCCGGCACCGCCGCAGCCCGCAGCACCCTCGCGCGCAGCTCGCCAGCCGCCGCCGACCACGGGTCCCGGCCGATCAGGTCGAACAGGACCACACCGGCACCCAGCAGGACGGCCAGCTCGACCTGGCTGAGGAACGTCAGGCCGGCCAGGGCCGCGCGCACCGCGACCGCGCGGGTCGTCGAGGCGCCCCTGCCGGTGGGCGCCAGGACGAAGACCCACACCACCGGGATCGTGTACTTGGAGTGGATGACGTGGCTGAGCGCCAGCCAGGACCCGGCCCCGATCAGGATCCACTCGGCCCGGAACCGCAGCCGCCACAGCACCCCGACCGCCGTCACGGCCGCCAGCGCAGGTCCGAACACCCGTCCCCACAGGTACAGCCACGTCGACGGGTCCCCGCCGGCGACGCGGTGGAGGGCCGCGTTGAAGTACCAGGACGCGACGTTCCAGGTGTGCTCGAAGTCGATCAGGGGGATCGCCCCGCGGGCCGTCTCGGCCCCGAGGTGCCACTGGATGCCGAGGTCGGCGTCCAGCGCGCCCGGTGCCAGGCCGGCGGCGGGTGCGAGGTGGACCAGCGCCACGGAGACCACCGCGCCGAGCGCCGCCCAGCCCTGCCGGGCCGTCGGCGGGGGCCGGTCCGCCAGCGACGTCGGGCCCAGCTCGTCGAGGGTGGTCATCGGCGCTGCACAGGATAGGGGTGCGCCGCCGACGGGCTGGCACCCTTGCGCGAGTGCCCGACCCCGCCACCACCCCGCCGCAGCCGCCGGAGGACGTCCCCCGCGTCCCGCGGTGGCGCCGTGCCCTGCGCGGCGTGTACGTCGCCGGCGTGCTGGTGGCCTTCGGCGTCGCCGTCGTGGCGCGACGCGAGGAGCTGGCGGCCGAGCTGCAGTCCGTCGCCGTCTGGCCGCTGGTCCTGTCGTCCGTCGCCGGGCTCGCCGGCGTGGGTGTCAGCGCCCTCGTGTGGCGGCGCATGCTGACGGGGCTCGGCTCGGTCCTGCCGCTCCGACCCGCGATGCGGGTCTTCTTCGTGGCCCAGCTCGGCAAGTACCTCCCCGGCAGCGTCTGGCCGGTGCTGGCGCAGGCCGAGCTCGGCCGCGACCACGGCGTCCCCCGCCGCAGCGCGGTCGCGGGCCAGACGCTGTTCATGTGGATCCACCTGGTGACCGGCGCGATCCTCGGCGTCCCGGCCGTGGCGGCGATCGGGCGGGGGCCCGCGTGGACCGCCCTGGCCCCCCTCGTGCGGGTGCCCCTGCTGTTCCCCGGCCCGCTCAGCGCGGTGATGGACGGGCTGCTGCGCCGGCTCGGCCGCGAGCCGCTGCCGGCGCGCCCACGCGGCCGGGACATGGCCGTCGCCTGCGCGTGGGCCGCGGTGATGTGGGTCTGCTACGGCCTCCACGTCCACCTCGCCGTGGTCGCCCTCGCCACCCCGGACGGCGTGCTCGGACCGGTCGCGGTCGCCGTCGGCGTGTTCGCCGCCGCGTGGTCCGCCGGCTTCCTGTTCCTGATCGCGCCCGCGGGGGCCGGTGCGCGCGAGGTCGTGCTCGTCGCGGGCCTGTCGCTCGTGGTGACGTCGGAGGTCGCGTTCACCGTGACGCTGCTGTCCCGGCTCGTCCTCACACTCGCGGACGGGCTCTGGGGCGGGTTCGGGTTCGTGGCCGGGGTCGGTCGACGCGGGGCGACGCCGGACCCGACCCGCTGATCAGGCGTCGACGCGGGCGCGGACCATCGTCCACGGCACCGGGAGCTTCACGTCGGCCACGGCCGCCTGCACCGACACGAACCGGAGGAACCCGGGGGTGCCCCAGTGGTTGAAGTGGCCGGGTGTGTTGCCGAGGTCGCGGACGTGGCGGCCGGTCATGAAGTTGCCCATGCGGAACATCGGCTCGCGGGGGACGCTCAGGACCAGGTGGCGTGAGGACACGCGGGCCATCTCGGCCAGGCCCGACCACGGGTGGGTGAGGTGCTCGCACACCTCGACGGCCACGACCAGGTCGAAGGTGTCGTCGGCGAACGGCAGCCGGTGGGCGTCGCCGTGCGCGAAGCCGACCCCGCTGCGGCCCTGCCAGTCCGCGCGCAGGCCGGCGTCGGGCAGGTCGAGGGCGAGGACGTCGGCATCGGCGAAGCGGTCGCGCAGCCGTTCGGCGATCTCCCCGTCGCCGCAGCCGACCTCGAGCACCCGCGTCACGGGGCCCTCGGCGGCGACCGCGTCGAGCATCCCGTCGAGCGCCGCCAGGAACCGCCGGGTCAGGAACCGGATCAGGACGTTGCCGCCCTCGTACTTGTCGTAGTGGTTCCCGATCACGATGTCGGGGGTCTCGGGGGCGTGCGTGCCGGGGGCTGGTGCCGCGGCGGGCTCGGTCGTGGTGCTCACGGGCGACAGCGTACGAGCTGCCCGGGCTACAGCGACCCGGCCAGCAGGGCGAGCGCCGCGAGCACGCTGCCGACGACGACGAGCAGCACGACGACGGCGAACCACAACGCCCCCCGGGCACCCTCCTGGGGGCCGGCCGACGCCGCGTGCGGCGCCTGGTGGGCGGCGTAGAAGTCCGGCGGGGGGGAGTGCAGCGGCTGGCCGCCCGCACCCGATGGCCCACCTGGGAGGAGGGGGTGGAGGGGGACGTCCGGCGCGGTGCCCGCCACCTCGTCGAGGGGCGTGACCGGGGCGGCCGGCGGGCCCGGGGGGAACGCCGGCAGACCAGCCGCGGGCGGCGGGCCCGGCACATCCGGCGGTGCCGAGCGCAGCTGCTCGGCGGTCCACTCGGCCGTGGCCCCCGTCTCCGGGTCATGTGGGGCGTCGCCCATGGCATGGACTCTAGCCCGGGCGGGTATCGCCATGCCCGGCGGTGCCGCACGCCGGATCAGCACGCCCGGCACCGCCCGGCGTAGGATCCCGGCGCAGTCCCCGGCGGCCCCCCGGCCACGGCGACGTCGGAGGAGCCCCGACCCTGGACATCGACTACCGCCTGCTGAGCATCCCGGTCATCTCCGGGGTCATCGGCTATGTCACCAACTACGTCGGCATCAAGCTCCTCTTCTACCCCGTCAGCTTCGTCGGCGTCCGCCTGCCCGGTCTCGCCGCGGTCGGCCGCCTCCTCCCCCGCAAGCTCCAGTCCGTCCCCGGCGTGCTCGACGGCAAGCTCGGCTGGCAGGGCGTCATCCCCTCGCGCGCCGCGAAGATGGGGTCGATCGCCGTCGACAAGGGCGTCTCGAAGCTGGGCAGCCCGTCGGAGTTCTACGAGAAGCTCGATCCCGAGCGCATCGCCCAGCACATCCTCGACACCTCCCGCGGCGACGTCCGCCAGCTCGTCGAGCGGAACCTCGAGCGGGAGTACCCGCGGCTGTGGCGCGAGACCCCCACCCCCGTGCGCGAGGTCGTCCACGAGCGGGTGCAGGCCCAGCTGCCCGACGTGGTGCGGACCGTCACCGACGAGATCGGGGCCAACATCGACCAGCTCCTCGACATCAAGCTGATGGTCATCCGCCACATCGAGGCGCGGCCGGAGCTCGCGAACTCGATCTTCCTCGAGGTCGGGAAGAAGGAGCTCGACTTCGTCGTCAACGCCGGCCTGTACTACGGCGTGCTGCTCGGCCTCCCTTCGATCGGGCTGTTCCTCGCCGTCGACCAGTGGTGGACCCTCCCCCTCGCCGGGGTCCTGATCGGCTACGCGACCAACGCCATCGCGATCAAGCAGATCTTCATCCCGATCACCCCGAGGAAGATCGGTCCCGTCACCCTCCACGGGCTGTTCATGCGCCGCCAACCCGAGGTCGCCCGCCAGTACGCCCGCCTGATCGCCACCGACATCGTCACCCTCGAGAACATCGGCCGGGAGTTCATGACGGGCCGCCGGGCCGACCGCACCCGCAAGATGATCTCGACCGCGCTGAAGCCGGCGATCGACCGGGCCATCGGGCCCCTCCGCGGTGCGGTCCGCCTGACGAAGGGCCGCGACTCCTACGAGGCGGTCCGCGAGCGCGTCGCCCAGGAGGCGTTCGGCTACACCGTCGTCCCGCTGCAGGACCCCGCGTTCAACGCCCGGCAGGCCGAGGCGCTCGAGGAGCTCCTCACCGTCCGGATGGAGCAGCTCGCCCCCGACGACTTCGCCGAGCTGCTGCGGTCGGCGGTGAAGGAGGACGAGTGGATGCTGCTGTTCATCGGGGCCGTCCTCGGCTTCACCGCCGGGCTGCTCCAGAGCCTCCTGACCGTGATCTAGAGCCACCATGCACGATGAGCCCCGCCCCGCCCCCGACGCCGTGATCGACCTGCCGGCCCGCACCCCGCGGACCGACCCGCCGCCTGAGCGCCCGACGCTCCTCAGCGCCGGCGTCGGGCTCGCCCGCCTGACGGCGGGTGCGAGCATCAGGTTGGGGCGCTGGGGCGTGACGGCGGGGGTCCGCATCGGCAGCCGGGTCGTGAAGGCCGCCATGGACGGGGAGACCGCGACGCACCTGATCGACGACGCCGCCGAGGCGCTGCGCGACCAGGCCAGGGACCTCCTCGGCATCGTCGACGAGGCCGGGAAGGTCGTCGGCTTCCAGATGCCGGAGGTCAACCCGGACGGCCGACCGGAGCTGGACGAGGAGGCCGCATCGACGGTCTCGGCCCGCGCGCTGCGGGAGAAGGGCGCCGCCCTGCTCGAGGCCTCCGCCGACGTCGAGTACGACGAGCCGTTCCACCCGGCCTATGCCCGCATCCTCGACGAGCTCGCGCCGGACGAGGCCCGCATCCTCCGGCTGCTGGCGACCGAGGGGTCCCAGCCGGCCGTCGACGTCCGCACCGCATCGCCGTTCCCCGGCTCCTCCCAGCTGGTCGCGCCCGGCCTCAACATGATCGGGGCGGAGGCGGGCCTGCACTTCGTGGACCGGGTGCCCGCCTACCTGAACAACCTCGAGCGGCTCGGCCTGGTGTGGTTCAGCCGCGAGGAGCTGCGCGACCCGTCGGTCTACCAGGTCCTCGAGGCCCAGCCCGAGGTGGTCGAGGCGATGGGGCGGGGCCGCACCAAGACGATCCGGCGGTCGATCCAGATCACCCCGTTCGGACAGGGCTTCGCCCAGGCCTGCCTGCCCTTCGGCGCCGTCCCCCCGGCGTGAGGGAGCGGGCCGTCGACCGGGGTGCGGCGGTCCGCCTCAGCCCGACGAGGTGTGGCGGTGGGTGCGGACGATCAGGTCCGCCAGCAACCCGAGGCTGAACAGGATCAGCCCGGTGATGATCAGCAGGATCGTGTTGATGCTGAGCCGGAACGGGTCGCCGTCGGTGATCGCGCCGACCGCCACGTCGTAGACGAACTTCACCGTCCCGAGGCCGAGGAGGGTGAAGGCGAGCGGCGCGAAGACCCGCAGCGGCTCGAAGAACGTGACCATCCGCACGACCTGCAGCATGTACCGGTAGGCGTCGCGGATCGGGTGGAAGTGCGACTTGCCGGCCCGCTTCGCGTAGTCGATCGGGACGTACTCGACGGCCAGCCCGTTGGAGAGGAACGCGAGCGTTATCGTCGTGACGCAGCTGAACCCGGTCGGCAGCAGCCCGAGGTAGGGCAGCGCGTCCGCCCGCCGGAAGGCGCGCAGGCCGGAGTTGAGGTCGGGGATCTCCGTCGACGTCAGGTACTCGGCCAGCTTGCGGATCGTCCACTTCGCGGGGACGCGCAGCAGCTTGTGGGTCCCCTCCTCGCTGGTCCGGGCACCGACGACCTGCTGGCAGCGGCCCGTCTGCAGGATGTCGATCAGCTCGGGGATGCGCTCGTTCGGGTACGTCATGTCCGCGTCGGTCCACACGACGTAGCGGCCGTACGCCTCCTGGCTGCCGATGCGCCGTGCGGTGCCCGACCCCCGGTTCACCGCGAACCGCATCAGGCGCACGAACGGCAACCCGTCGACGACGTCGCCGGTCCCGTCGGTCGACCCGTCGTCGATCACCAGGATCTCGAAGGAGTACGGGCTCTCCTTGAGAGCCTTCGTGATGCGCTCGACCTCCGCCCCGATGTGGCCCACCTCGTTGAGGGCGGGCAGCACGACGGTCACGTCCAGGTCGGCGCGCGCAGGAGGGGTTGCACCAGACACAGTGCGCCTCATCCTACGTCGCTCGTAGCAGCCGGGAGTGGTCGGACGGCCGGTGCGGCTCGCCCCTACCCCTCCGCGGCGCGGCGCCGCTCCAACCCGTCGAGCAGCAGGTCGAGCCCGAACTCGAACTCGAACTGGTCGTCGCACCAGCCGAGCTGGCCCTCGTCGCCGTGGGCGATCTCACCCATCATCTCGACGAGGTGGGGCAACCGGCCCGCCATCTCCTCGAGCATCGCGGCGGCCTCCTCGTCGCCGACCTCGGGGTCGTCGGGCTCGAACAGCTCGTGGGTGAACCCGAGCGCGCGGCTGCCCAGGGCGTGCATCGCGTGGTGCGCGAGGTCGTAGGACATCCCGCCCGCCCGCATGATCCCGAGCAGCTGGTCGTACCAGGTGACGACGCCTACGGACAGGCTCGTCCGCGTCTCGATGACCGCGGGCGCCCAGGGGTGGCGGAGCAGCACGGTCCGGGCGGCGAGGATCCGCGCCCGCAGCGCCCCCCGCCAGTCCTCCGCCGGGTCGGGGGCCTCCACCTCGGAGGCCACGTCGAGGATCTCGGCGGCCACCACCTCGACCACGCCGTCGAGGACCGCCTCCTTGCCCGCGACGTGGTGGTACAGCGACATCGCCTCGGCACCGAGCTCCTGGCCGAGCCGGCGCATCGTCAACGCGCCGAGCCCCTCGGCGTCGGCCAGCGCCACCGCCGTGCGCAGCACCCGATCGCGGCTGAGCGGGGCGCGGGGGCGCTCGGGCTCGGCGTCGGCGTCGGTTCGCGGGACCACGGGCCCCCACGATAGGCCCCGGTCCCCCCACCGCCCCAGCGGGTTCGGCGGGGCCGGACGAGGGGCTGACTGCACGTCGTCGGGTGCGACGCGGGGGCTGACCGCACGTCGTCGGGCACTGTCCCGGACGACGTGCAGTCGGGGGACGTGCAGCACGGGAGGACGTGCGGCTGGGCGCGGGGGACGCCGGACAGCGTGCAGCCGACGTCGGGCGGGCGGTGCCGGGAGCCGCCCCGACGGCCGCGCTCGAGCGCCTACCATCCGCCCCCATGGCCGAGACCTCCCACCCCGCCGCCGGTCCGCTGCACCCCGCCACCACGGCGGTCGCGGCCGGACGTCCGCCGGCCGAACCCGGGCAACCGCTGAACCAGCCGCCGCTCTTCGCCTCGGTCCTGCGGGCACCCGCCGACGGCGAGTACGCCCGCTACGGCGGTGCCAGCACCGCCGCCGTCGAGCAGGCCATCGGCGCCCTCGAGCGGGGCACCGCGGTCGTGTTCTCCTCTGGCATGGCCGCGGTGTCCGCCGTCGTGGCCACGGCGGTGCGGGGCCGTCCCGGGCTGGTCCAGCCCCTCGACGGCTACCACGGCTCGCGGGCGCTGTTCGACTCCACCACGGGCCTGTTCACCGAGTCGGTCGACGTCGCCGACGTCCAGGCCACCATCGACGCGCTGCCGGCCCACGGCGTCCTGTGGCTCGAGAGCCCGACCAACCCGCTGATCACCGTCGCCGACATCGAGGCGCTGTCCGACGCCGCCACCGCGAAGGGCGCGATCGCGATCGTCGACTCCACCGCCGCGACCCCGATCGCCCAGCGCCCCCTCGACCTCGGCGCCCACGTCGTCGTCCACTCGGTGACGAAGTACCTGTCCGGCCACTCCGACCTGCTGATGGGCGCCGTCGTCACCCGCGACGAGTCCCTCGCCCGGGCGCTGGTGGACCACCGCAGCCTCCACGGCGCGATCCCCGGTCCGATGGACTGCTTCCTCGCCCTCCGCGGCATCCGCACCCTCGACGTGCGGATGCGCCGGGCGATGGCCTCGGCCCAGGTGCTGGCCGAGCGCCTCGCCGCCCACCCCGCCGTCGAGCGCGTCCACTACCCGGGTCTGCCCACCGACCCCGGCCACGCGGTCGCCAGCCGGCAGATGGACGGGTTCGGGGCGCTGCTGTCCTTCGTCCTCGCCGACGCCGCCACGGCCGACGCGGTCTGCGCCGGGGTGGAGCTCGTCGTCCACGCCACCAGCCTCGGCGGGGTGGAGACGTCGATGGAGCGCCGCGGCCGCCAGGCGGGCGAGGAGCGGACCCCGCCGGGCCTGATCCGCATGTCGGTCGGCATCGAGCACGTCGAGGACCTGTGGACCGACCTCGCGCGGGCGATCGACGCGGCGAGCGCCGGCGCGGGTGGCGGGGGCACGGCCCGATGACCGCCGACGAGCTCGCCGCCCTGGTCGTCCAGGCGTTCACCGGCGACCCCGACGACCTTGTCGACGACGCGTTCGCCGACGACGCGGTCCTGGTCGAGCCGGGGGAGCCGGCGGTGGAGGGACCGGAGGCGATCCGCGCCTGGTTCAGCGCCTACGGCGGTCGCCGCGAGGTCGCCCGCGTCGACGACGTGCTCCTCGCCGCCGACCGGGGCGCGCTGTCCTACGCGGTGTGGTTCCGGGCCGACGCGCACGCCTACGGCCAGCACGGCCGGGTCCTGCTGACCCTCGACGGCCCCCACGAGGCCGGCGGGCGGATCACCCGGTGGGACGGGGTGTGGACGGAGGTCCCGAGCGACCTGACGCCGTGGGGCGGCGATTGACGCCGATCAGCCCAGCCGATCGTGCAGGTCCTTCTTCATGACCTTGCCGGTGGGGTTGCGGGGCAGCTCGTCCAGCACGACGACGTCGCGGGGGACGCTGAACTTCGCGAGCTCCTCCTTGACGAACGCCTTGATGGTGTCCTCGTCGGGCGCCTGATCGGGGTCGCGGGGGACGATGAACGCCGCCAGCCGCTGTCCGAAGTCGTCGTCGTCCACGCCGATCACCGCGACCTCCACGATGTCGTCGCGGCTGGCGAGGAGGTCCTCGACCTCCTTCGGGTACACGTTCTCGCCACCCGACACGATCATGTCGTCGTCGCGGCCGGCGACGAACAGCAGGCCGTCCTCGTCGAGGTGTCCGACGTCGCCGGTGGCCATCATCCCGTCGAGCACGTCGTTCGACGCCGCGTCGCCCGTGTACCCCTCGAACTGCAGGTCGTTCCCGACGAAGATCCGCCCGACCTCACCCGGCCCGAGGACCTGGTCGTCGTCGCCGACGATCGCGAGGCGCGTGCCCTTCGGCGCGCGGCCGGCCGTGCCGGGGTGGTCGGCCAGCTCATCGGGTGTGGCGATCGTCGCCCAGGACACCTCCGTCGACCCGTAGAGGTTGTAGAGCGTCGGGCCGTAGGCGTCGATCCACCGCGTCGCGAGCGGACCGGGCAGCGCCGACCCGCTGGCCGCGACGACGCGGAGCGCGGACAGGTCGACGGGGGGCCGCTCGTCGTCCTCGAGCTCGAGGATCCGCTGCAGCATCACCGGCACGACCGCCATCGCCGTGCAGCGGTGCACCGACAGGGTCCTGAGCGCCTCGGCCGGGTCGAAGTGGCGCCGCAGCACGATCGTCGCCCGGAGCATGGCGGCGATCTGCAGGTTCGCAAAACCCCAGGTGTGGAACAGCGGCGGGGCGATGTGGGTCGCCTCCTCGGCCCGGAACGGGATCCTCGACAGGATCGACGCCGCGGCGTCCGGACCGGCTGACGAGGGGCGCTTCGCCCCCTTGGGCGCGCCGGTCGTGCCGGAGGTCATGACCACGGTGCGCCCGTGCTCCGTCGGCGCGGCCGTCCGCCGGTCGGCGACGCCGATGAGGTCCGCGAGGCCGCACTCGACCGCGTCGGCGACCTCGGGCGTCGGGCGGTCGGCGCAGACCCGCGGGATGGTCGAGGGGGCCTTCGAGACCAGCTCCAGCAGCTCCGCGTCGGCGATCAGGAGCTGGAGCTCCTGCTCGGTGGCGACCGTCGCCGCCTGCGACGCGCTCATGCCGGTGTTGAGCAGGACCGCGTGGGCACCCAGCCGGTTGCACGCGAGCACCGCCTCGACGAACCCGATGTGGTTGCGGGCCAGCACGCCGACCGACGCGCCCGCGTCGATGCCGAAGGTGTCGGCGAGCCCGCCGGCCAGCGCGGCCACCCGCCGGCGCAGCTGGCGGTAGGTGACCGCGCGGTCGTCGTCCACCACGGCCGTCCGGTGCGGCGTGACCGCCGCGGCCATCTCGAACAGCCCGCCGAGCGTCGTGCCGTAGCGGGCCATCGGCACCAGCTCGGCGATGCCGCGGTGCACCTGCGGGAAGGGGACCACCCCCGCCCGCAGGATCGTCGCGGCGATGTGGCCGTAGCGGCCCGCCTCGGTCGCGGCGGTGGATGCAGCCCGGATCAGCGGGCCGCTCTGGTGACTGCGCGGCTCGTGCATCCCCGGAGTGATAGCACACGTCGTCGGTCGGGGTGTCACCCTTGGGGGTGATGCGCGCCCCCGCCCTGCTCACGTCCCTCTGCCTCCTCGTCGTCGCCTGCGCCCCCGCGGGGGACCAGGCCGTGGAGGTCACCGCCGACCCCTCCACCGCGGTCGCCGCCTCCGCGGCCGGGGTGCCCGCCGGTGACGTCCTGCAGGCCGTCGAGGTCGACCGCCGTCCGCACGACCCGGAGGCGTTCACCCAGGGCCTCGAGTTCCACGAGGGCCGGTTGTTCGAGAGCCGGGGGCTGTACGAGCAGTCGGCCATGACCGAGATCGACCCCGCCACCGGCGAGGTCCTGGCCCGCACCGACCTCGACGACGCGTTCTTCGGCGAGGGCGCGACGGTCGTCGGCGACCGGATCATCCAGCTCACCTGGCGCGAGGGAACCGCCTTCACCTACGACGTCGACACCCTCGAGCCGACCGGTGAGCTCGCCTACGAGGGGGAGGGGTGGGGGATCTGCGACCTCCCCGATCGCCTCGTGATGTCCGACGGGACCGACACCCTGGACCTCCGCGACCCGGACACCTTCGAGGTGGTCGACTCCGTCGTCGTGGACCTGGCCGGCCAGCCCAACGACGACCTGAACGAGCTCGAGTGCGTCGACGGGCTGGTGTGGGCCAACCTCTGGAACACGAACACCATCCTCGTGATCGACCCCGACACCGGCGACGTGGTCAGCGAGGTCGACGTCTCCGCGCTGGCCGACGACGCCGGCCGCTTCGTCGAGGAGCCGCGGCAGGGGGCGGTGCTGAACGGGATCGCCCACGACCCCGAGACCGGCACCTGGTTGCTGACCGGCAAGGAGTGGCCGGTCATGGTCGAGGTGACCTTCACCTGCGTCGAGGGGTGCGAGGGCCCGACCGTCACCCCCACCCACTACGTGCGGCCCCGGGGGCCGGCCGTCAGCTCGCGGTCGTGACCGCGGGGGCGGGGGCGATGGCCCAGCCGACGCCGCTGGCCGGCGGCAGGGCCTCCAGCGCGACCGGTCGGCCGAACGCGTAGCCCTGCCCGAAGTCCGAGCCGATCGCCGCCAGGGCAGCCAGCTGGTCGGCGTGCTCGATCCCCTCGGCGACCACCTCCATGCCGAGGGCGTGGGCCATGCCGATGACGGCGCGGACGATCGCCGCGTCGCTCGAGTGCTCGCTCAGCCCGGCGACGAACTCGCGGTCGACCTTCACGATGTCGAAGGCGTAGCGCTTCAACGTCACCAGGGCCGAGTAGCCGGTGCCGAAGTCGTCCATCGCCAGGCGCACGCCCAGTGCGGTCACCCGGTCGATGTTCGTCCCGACGACCGCGTCGTCGCCGACGACGACGGTCTCGGTGATCTCGAGGGTCAGGCGGCGCGGGTCGAGCCCCGTCTGGGCGAGCACGCGCTCGACCGTCGGGGCGAAGGAGGACCGCTGCAGCTGGACGCCGGAGACGTTCACGCTGACGGTCGTGTCCCCGTGCGGGTCCCAGCGCACCAGGTCCGCGCAGGCCGTCTCGAGCACGACCGTGCCGAGCGGGACGATCAGGCCGGTGACCTCGGCGAGCGGGATGAACTCGGCCGGCGACACCATGCCGCGCTCCGGGTGCTCCCACCGGACGAGGGCCTCGAGCCCGCGGACGGCGCGGCTCTCGATCGACACGATCGGCTGGTAGTGGACGCGGAGCTGCCCCACCTCGATGGCGACCTGCAGCTCGTCGTGCAGGCCGGCGCGGTGGTCGGTCAGGTGCCGGGTGTGATCGAAGACCTCGATGCGGTCGCGGCCCTGGTCCTTCGCGGCGTACATCGCCAGGTCGGCGTGGCGGAGGAGCTCCTCGACCGGCTGGTCCGGGTGGTGCAGCGCCACGCCGATCGACGCGGTGACCGCGACGGTGGCACCGTCGATCTGGAACGGGTCGTCCAGGGCGGAGGCGATGCGGCCTGCGACGACGAGGACCTCCTCGGTCGTGCCCGCGTCGGTGCAGAGGACGACGAACTCGTCGCCGCCGAGCCTGGCGACGACGTCCTGGTGGCGGACGACCTCCCGCAGCCGGCGGCCGACGTCGCGGAGCAGCTGGTCGCCGACGCTGTGGCCGAGCCGGTCGTTGACGTGCTTGAAGTCGTCGACGTCGACGAACATGACCGCGAGGTTGCGGTCGGCGTCCGGCCCGGTCGCCAGGTCGGCGAGGAGCTGGTCCAGCTTCGCGCGGTTCGGCAGGCCGGTGAGCGCGTCGTGGTGGGCCTGCCAGGCGAGGTCGTGCTCGGCCTTCCGGTGCGCGGTCACGTCGCGGGCGTTGACGACGATGCCGCCGACGTCGGGGTTGGCGGTCAGGTCGACCAGCGACAGCTCGATCCAGCGCGGGTCGTCGGTGCCGCAGCGGACCATCAGCCGTTCGGAGGCGTCCCCGCGGCCGGCCGCGGCGAGCGCGACCTCCAGCCGGGCGGCGTCCCCCTCCCGGACCACGTCGACCAGGGCCCCGCCGGGGCGTGTCCCCATGATCCGGGCCATGGCGGGGCTCTGCCAGCGGACATCGCCCGCCGGGCAGACGATCGCGACGCCGTCGAAGGCGTTCGCGACCAGCGACTCGAACCGCGCCCGCTGGCTCGCGTTCTCCCGCGCGGTCGCCACCAGGTCGTCGCTCAGCTCCTCCACCCGGTGCTGCTCGCGCTCGGCGGCGGACCAGAACACGATCTGGGTGATCGTGGCGGCCAGCACCGCGCCCCCGTGGATGCCCGCCCAGAGCCACGGCCGGTTGATCGCCGCGGGGTGGTTGAACATCGACGCCGGCGCGATCATCGTGCCGATCCCGTGGCTCGCGACGGTGAACCCGAGCGCCCAGACGAACGGCAGCCAGCGCTGGTAGAGCGCGATCAGTCCGACGACGACGAAGTAGTGGAAGTGCGCTTCGATCTGGCCGCCGCTGAGGTGGACCAGGACCGTCGAGCACCACGCCAGCCCGCCGGTGACCCACAGGGCGCGCCACCGCTGGGTGCGCGACAGGCGCTCGGCGAGGACCGTCGCGAGGATCGGCGAGACCTCGAGCAGGACGTGGGACGGGTCGTAGCCGCGGACCATGCCGAACACCGCGAGCGCCGGGAGGTGGCCGGCCAGGACCACCCGGAGCAGCCCGTGGCGAGCGCTGAACGCGGCATCGGGAAGTCCCACGCCCTGGGGTATGAGCGTGGAGATGCCGTCCCGGAGGTGACGCCGACCGGGCACGAGGGGTGCCGCCATGGAGAGGAGATCGGCAGCGCCCCTGATGTCTTTAGACCAGTTCCCAGGTGCTATGTCGGTCTAGGCGATGTCCAGTGGTGTCCTCTCACGCGATCGTCACCTCGTCGCACAGGTACACGTCCTGGATGGCGTGGAGCAGGTCCGCACCCTCGGCCATCGGGCGCTGGAACGCCTTCCGGCCGCTGATCAGGCCCATGCCGCCGGCGCGCTTGTTGACCACCGCGGTGCGGACCGCCTCCGCCTTGTCGCTCGCGCCGCTCGACGCCCCGCCGGAGTTGATGAGCCCCATCCGGCCGGCGTAGCAGTTGAGGACCTGGTAGCGGCACAGGTCGATGGGGTGGTCGCTCGCGAGGTCGGTGTAGATCGTCTCGTCGAGCTTCCCGTAGCTCGAGTCGCCGCTGTTCAGCGCGCGGTAGCCCCCGTTGGTCTCGGGCAGCTTCTGCTTGATGATGTCCGCCTCGATCGTGACGCCGAGGTGGTTGGCCTGGGCGGTGAGGTCCGCGGCGGTGTGGTAGTCGGTCCCGTCGACCTTGAACGCCGAGTTCCGCAGGTAGCACCACAGCACGGTGAACATCCCCAGGCGGTGGGCCTCGGCGAAGTCGTGGGCCACCTCGATCAGCTGGCGGTTCGACTCCTCGGAGCCGAAGTAGATCGTCGCGCCGACGCCGGCGGCCCCCATGTCGTAGGCCTGCTGCACCGTGCCGAAGCTGATCTGGTCGTAGCTGTTGGGGTGGGTCAGCAGCTCGTTGTGGTTGAGCTTGACGATGAACGGGATCTTGTGCGCCCACCGCCGGCTGGTCGCGCCGAGCACCCCGAAGGTCGAGGCGACGGCGTTGCACCCGCCCTCGACGGCGAGCCGGATGATGTTCTCCGGGTCGAAGTACGCGGGGTTGGGGGCGAAGCTCGCCCCGGCGGAGTGCTCGATGCCCTGGTCGACGGGCAGGATCGACACGTAGCCGGACCCGGCGAGCCGGCCGTGCTGGATCAGCCGCTCGAGGTTGCCGAGCACCCGGTTGCCGCGGTCGGTGTCGGCGTACACGCGGTCGACGACGTCCCCGCCGGGCAACGTCAGCATCCCGGTGTCCACGACGGCCTTGTGCTCGAGCAGGTCGTCGGCCTCGTCTCCCAGCAGGTCGGTGATCGTGTCGATGGTGCTCACGTCTGCGTCGCCTCCGGCGGTGGGGGTGTCGGTGCTGCGGTGATCTGGTTCTACCCGGCTCACGTCGGTTCCTGCACACCGGGGTGGGGCCGTTAGCATCTGCGCGTCCCCACGTGACCCTCGAGCACGTGACCCTCGAGCGACTGGACGAGCCGTGGCAGTCATCAAGACCATCGACCTGGTCGGCGTGTCGACCGACTCCTGGCAGGACGCCGCGGTCAAGGCGCTCGAGGAAGCCGCGAAGACCCTCCGCGGCATCCAGGGCTTCGACGTCCTCGAGACCTCTGCCGTGGTCGACGGGACCGAGATCACCGAGTTCCACTCCCACGTCCGCATCCGCTTCCGGATCGAGCGCTCGTGACCGAGGACGTCCGGCTGCCGACCGCCGCAGACGTCCGCGAGGCCGCCGACCGCATCGCCGGTCACGCCGTCCGGACTCCGCTGCTTTCGTCGCCGCGGCTGGACGCCCGCCTCGGCGGTCGGCTGCTGATCAAGGCCGAGTCGCTGCAGCGCGTCGGCGCGTTCAAGTTCCGCGGCGCGGTCAACCGGATCAGCCGCCTGACCGAGGAGGAGCGCGCCCGCGGCGTGCTCGCGTTCTCCTCCGGCAACCACGCCCAGGCGGTGGCCCACGCGGCGGCGCTGTTCGGGGTCAGCGCCGTCATCGTGATGCCGGAGGACGCGCCGGCGGTCAAGCTGCGCAACACCCGAGAGTACGGCGCCGAGGTCGTCACCTACGACCGCTACACCGAGGACCGCGAGGGCGTCGGCATGGCCGTCGCCGCCGAGCGCGGGATGGTGGTCGTCCCGCCCTTCGACGACCCCCACGTGATCGCGGGGCAGGGCACCCTGGGCCTCGAGGTCGTCCAGCAGGCGCGGGAGCGGGGCGCGACGCTCGATGCCTTCGTCGTGCCGACATCGGGCGGCGGGCTGACGGCCGGGTGCGCGCTGGCGCTCGAGGCGGAGTCCCCCGCCACCGAGCTGTGGGGCACCGAGCCGGTGGACTTCGACGACACCCGACGCTCCCTCGAGGCCGGCGAGCGCGTCCGCAACGACCCCGCGGCCCGGTCCATCTGCGACGCGGTGCAGACCGAGACGCCGGGGCGGCTGACGTTCGGGATCAACCAGCGCCTGCTGACGGGGATCGTCACCGTGACCGACGACGAGGCGCTCGAGGCGATGGCCGTCGCGATGACCGAGCTGAAGGTCGTCGTCGAGCCGGGCGGCGCGATCGCCCTGGCCGCCGCGCTGACCGGCCGGGTCGAGGTGGAGGGGCGGACCGTCGCCGTCGTGTGCTCCGGCGGGAACGCCGACCCCGGCGTGCTGGTCCGGGCGCTCGAGCGGCTCTGAGGGTCCGCAGTCGGGTCTCAGCGCGGCGGTGCCCGCGGGGCCCGTGGGTCGCTGGCGGTCGGCCGGCAACGGCGCGGATGCCCGTGAGTCGCCCGTGGGGCGATGGCGGGGATGTCGGGGTGGTCGTGGTGTCCGTGAGTCGCCCGTGGGGCGATGGCGGGGATGTCGGGGTGGTCGAGGTGCCCGCGAGTCGCCCGTGGGGCGATCGCGGTTGGTGATCAGGGGGCTCGGTCCGCGACTTCCTCAGCCGCCGCCCGGCGGTCGACCACGTCGGCGGGCGTCCCCGACGCCAGCACCTTCAGCAGCAGGCCGTGCAGGACCTCGATCTCGTCGTCGTCGAGGGCGAGGACCGGGTTCCCGTCTCGCAGCAGATCACGCAGCCGCTCGTTGACGACCTTCCCCTCGTCGGTGATCAGCAGGTTGCGGCGGCGGCGGTCCTCGGGATCGGTGACGCGGCGCATGAGCCCCCGCTCCTCCAGCCGGTCGACGATGCCGGTGATGTTGCTCGCGTCGCAGTGGAGCGCGTCGGCGACCTGGCGCATCGGCACCGGGATGTGGGTCACGAACAGCGCACGCGCCTGCATCGGCGTCAGGTCGAGGGCCGCGGCGGACCGGTCCATGTGCGCTCTGAGCATCCCGGTCAACTCGAACATCATCCGCACGACGTCCTTGACGACCGCGCCTCGCCCCTCTTGTTCCATGGCGTCACAGAATACTTGCAGAATTCAATGGTTGCCAACTTCAAGTATCACTCGTAGCGTGTCGCCTCATGAGCGAACCGATGATCAGCGTCCAGGGGGTGCGGCGGACCTTCGGCGACCGCGGCCGGGACCAGGTCGTCGCCCTGGACGGCGTGGACCTGGAGGTGCCCGAGGGGACCGTCCAGGGCCTGCTGGGCCCGAACGGCGCCGGCAAGACGACCCTCGTCCGGATCCTGGCGACCCTCCTCGCCCCCACCGAGGGCCGGGCCACCGTCGCCGGCCTCGACGTCGAGCGGGACACGATGGCCATCCGGTCGGTGATCGGCCTGGCCGGTCAGTACGCGGCCGTCGAACCCGACATGACCGGGCGGGAGAACCTCGTCATGGTCGGCCGGCTGTACCACCTGCAGACCCCCGAGGCGCGCCGTCGCGCCGACGAGGTGCTCGAGCGCATCAGCCTGACCGAGGCCGCCGACCGGCCCGTGAAGACCTACTCCGGCGGCATGCGCCGTCGGCTCGACCTCGCCGCCTCCCTGGTCGGCCGTCCGCAGGTCCTGTTCATGGACGAGCCCACGACCGGCCTCGACCCGCGCAGCCGGATCGAGCTGTGGGGGCTCATGCAGGAGCTGGTCGACGACGGGACCACGCTCCTGCTGACCACCCAGTACCTGGAGGAGGCGGACCACCTCGCGGACTCGATCGCGGTGATCGACCGCGGACGGATCATCGCCGAGGGGACCGCGGACGAGCTGAAGACCCGCGTCGGCGGTGACGTCCTGCAGCTGACCGTCGCCGACCGGACCCGCACCGTCGAAGCCGCCGAGGCGCTGGCCGACCTCGGCCCCGAGACCCCGCGGACCGACGAGTTCACCGGCGACGTCCACGTCGCCACGGGCCTCGGCGCCCAGGCGCTGGTGCAGGCCGTCCGCCGCCTGGACACCGCCGGCATCGAGGTCGCCGACCTCGCGCTGCGCCGCCCCACCCTCGACGAGGTGTTCCTGACCTTGACCGGCGAGTCCGCCAGCGACGTCGCCGACGACCCCGCAGCGACCGGCCGGCGTGGCCGCGGTCGCCGCCGTACGGAGGCCGCGACGCGATGAGCACCACCACCGCACCCGCCCGCCAGTTCGAGGCCGCGCCCACCGGGCCGAGCTGGGTCGTCAAGGACGTCCTGGTCATCGTCGGCCGGAACCTGATGAAGATCCGTCGCTCCCCGCAGCTGATGATCTTCTCGATCGTCCAGCCCGTCATGTTCGTGCTGCTCTTCAACTACGTGTTCGGCGGCGCGCTCCAGCTCCCCGAGGGCTTCCAGGGCGACTACATCAACTTCCTCCTCCCCGGCGTGTTCGCCCAGACCGCGCTGTTCGGCTCGACCCAGTCGGGCATCGCCCTGAACGAGGACATGCGCGCCGGGATCGTGGACCGCTTCCGATCCCTCCCGATGGCCCGCTCCGCCGTCCTCGCCGGCCGGACCATCGCCGACGCGTTCCGCTCGTTCCTGACCGTGCTGCTGATGATCGGCGTCGGCTACCTGCTGGGGTTCCGCTTCCAGGCGGGGTTCGGCGCCGCCCTCGGCGCGATCGGCCTGACCGTGGCGACGGCGTTCGCGTTCAGCTGGATCAGCGTCAACATCGGCATGCGCGCCCCGGACGCCGAGACCGCGCAGGTCGGCGGGTTCATCTGGGTCTTCCCGCTGGTGTTCGCGTCGAGCGCGTTCGTGCCGACCGACTTCATGCCCGGCTGGTTGCAGGCCTTCGCGAACAACTCCCCGGTGACGGCGGTCGTCAACGGCGTCCGCTCGCTCGTCAACGGCGGCCCGACGGCAGGGGACGTGTGGTTCGGCCTGGCCTGGGTCGTCGGGATCCTGGCGATCACCGTCCCGCTCGCGATCCGGGGCTACCGCAAGGCCACCTGATCAGCGCAGCCCCTCGATCAGCCGCAGCGCGGTCCGGACGTCGAGCTTCTCCGCGGGCAGGTGGAGGAACCGTCGCCTGCCCCGCTCGTCGCGGTAGGCGATCCGTACGCCCCCGTTTGCGGGGTCGAACGCCTCCACGGCGCTGTGGACGAACTGCAGCCGGTCCCGCTCGAACACCGCCTGCGACGTGATCGTGATCGCCGGGAACCGGTCGGACAGCACCGTGCGGCCGGTCTGCTGGATGTCGGCCAGGCGGTGGCGCAGCCGGTGGCGGGCCGTGGCGCGCTCGAGGGCGTCGGCGAGCTCCTGGACCCGGTCGACGCTGCGGTCGAGGACGACGGTGCCGCCGGTCACCATGCCGATCTCGAAGCGGTGGCTGGTCGTCTGCGCGATCGGGACGAAGGCCACCGTCACGCGGCTGCGGGTGCTGACACCGCGGAAGTCGCCCACCTCGTCCCAGCCGATCGACCGGGCCGACCCGTCGGCCAGCACGTCGACGAACCCCTGCTGGTAGACGAGGACCTCGCCACCCTGGCGTCTCGGGAAGCGGTCCAGGACGGGGTCGGACGGCGAGGGACGCCCCGTCGGCTGGGGCGGTGCTGGCTGGGGCGGTGCCGGCTGGGGCGGTGCAGCGTGCGTGCCGAGCAGCTCCGGGGCGATCCGGTCCGTCGCGTTCGGGTCCCACCCTGCGCTCATCGCCCGTCCCGCCTGTCGCCCACCCGGTCGTCCAGGCCGGATCGTACGCATCCCCGTCAGCCGGTGTCGAGGCGTGCGAGCAGCGCTGCCTGGTCGCGGCTGCCGATCGGGTCGCCCGCGGCCACGAGGGCCAGCGCCTCGGCCTGCACCAGGTCGTTCGCCGGGGTCGGGACGCCGTGCAGCCGTCCGAGCAGGCAGATCTCGCCGTTCAGGGCCGTCGTCTCCACCGGCTGCCCGCGCACCGCGCTCTGCCAGGTCGAGCCGCCCGGCCGCCGGACGTCGCCGATGTCCGCCCGCGCGACCAGCTGTGCCCGGTGCTGCTGGGTCGCGGCGTCGACGGTGATGCCGGCCGCCGCGACCACGGCCTCCGCCTCGTCGCGGACCCGCTCGTAGAGCTGGTCCCACCCCTCCCGGTCGGTGCCGCACAGCACCTGCAGGACATTGCCGACGTTGCCGAGCAGCTTCGCCCACTTGCGGGCCATGACGTCCTCGCACGCCTCGGAGAGGAACTCCGCGCGGGTCCAGGCGTCCGCGATCGCGCGGGTCGTGTCGTCGACCCCTGACGGCCAGCGCCCGATGTCGAGCACACCGCGTGGTGCGGTGGCGAAGACCTGCACCTCGCCGGGGGTCAGGTGGACGCCGGGGACGTTGATCAGCACGCCGTGGACCCGTCGGAACCGGCGGGCCGCCAGCCGCTCGCCCTCCACCCCGTTGTGGACGCAGGCGACGGGCACGTCCGGCCCGGCGTGGGCCAGCAGCTCGTCGAGGACCGGCTCGACCTGGTGGACCTTCGTGGCGAGCACGACGACGGTGTCGTCGTCGATGACGGCGTCCGACACCTGCGCGTGGGCTCGGACGTGGGCGACCGCGCGCCCGTCCGGCGCCACCCGGACGAGGCCGCCGGACCTGATCGCGTCGAGGTGGTCTCCGCGCGCCACGACCTCGACGTCCTGTCCGGTGACGTGCAGCTGGGCGGCGAGGGTGCCCCCGATGGCACCGGCGCCGACGACGATGAACCGCATGCGTCCAGGCATACCCGTCCGTCGCACGCTCCTGTCGCATCCCAGGCGTACGGTGCACGCCATGCCCCGACTCGACGCCATCGGCCTGGTCGCCGCCGACCTGGCGGCCACCCTCCGCTTCTACCGCCTGCTGGGCGTGCCGTTCCCCGAGGAGGGGGAGGGGCACGTCGAGGCGCAGCTCGACGGCGGCCTGCGGCTGATGGTGGACACCGAGGCGGTCGTGCAGTCCTTCAGCGACTGGACCCCGCCGGCGGGCGGCACCCCGCGGACCGCCCTCGCCTTCCTGTGCGACGACCCGGCCGACGTCGACGCGACCCACGCGGCGGTCCTGGACGCGGGGTTCGCCAGCCACGTCGCGCCGTTCGACGCCCCCTGGGGGCAGCGCTACGCGACCGTGCTCGACCCCGACGGCAACCACGTGGACCTGTTCGCCCCCTTGACCTGATCGCCCGGCGGCCGCAGCCGCGGAGGATGTGGCTCGGCGACCCCCCACCGGCACCCGGCGCACCACGATGGCGGTGGCGCGGGGGCGCTGACCCGGCGTAGCGTCGTCCACAGCCGCGGGAGATCGCGCCGCGGCCGACTCCGACGACCGTGCACCCTGTGCGAGGTGACCACGTTGAGCGCGCCCATCACCGAGCTCCCCGAACGGTTCCGCCCCCTCACGCGCGAGGAGTACCTCGCGCTGGGCGACCTGGGCGTGTTCGCCGGCCAGCGCGTCGAGCTCGTCGGGGGAGTGATCGTCGAGATGCCGCCCATCAACCCGCCGCACAACGGCACGGTGATCCTGCTCACCAAGCTGCTCGTCGAGGCCGCCGGCGACCGCTACGCCGTCGCCTGCCAGGGCGGGCTGGACCTCGACCCGATCTCCCAGCCGATGCCGGACTTCATGATCCTCAGCCCCCGCGACTACCGGCAGGCGAACCCCGACCCCGCCACCGCCTTGGCGATCATCGAGGTGGCCGACTCCTCCCTCCGCTTCGACCTCGGCGAGAAGGCCCGCCGCTACGCGATGGCCGGCGTGCCGGTCTACTGGGTCATCGACCTCGGCGGCCGCACCGTCCACGTCCACACCGACCCGCGGTCCGACGGGACCTGGGGGCGGGTGACCCGACTGCGCGACGGGGCCCACCCGATCGGCGACCTGGACCTGACGATCGACCTCGACATCGTCCTGGGGCGCTGAGCCCGGCGGCTAGGATGTCGCGCGCCCCGGCGGCTGCGACGCCGCGCGGGACGCTCGAACTCAGGAGCTCACATGCCCGCCATCGTGATCGTCGGCACCCAGTGGGGGGACGAGGGCAAGGGGAAGGCCACCGATCTGCTGGCCGACGACGTCCAGTACGTCGTCCGCTACCAGGGCGGCAACAACGCCGGCCACACGATCATCGTCGGTGACCGGACCCTGAAGCTGCACCTGGTCCCCTCCGGCGTGATGTACCCCCACGTCACCCCGGTCATCGGCGACGGCGTGGTGGTCGACCCAGGTGTGCTGCTCGACGAGCTCGACGGGTTGGTCGCCCAGGGCCTCGACGTCTCGCGGCTGAAGATCAGCGGCAACGCGCACCTGATCATGCCGTACCACCGCGAGATCGACGCGCTGACCGAGCGGCACCTCGGCCGTCAGAAGCTCGGCACCACCAAGCGCGGGATCGGGCCGACCTACGCCGACAAGGCGGCCCGCGTCGGCCTGCGCGTGCAGGACCTGTACGACATGAAGATCTTCCGCCAGAAGCTCGACGCGGCGCTGCAGCAGAAGAACGCGGTGCTGACCCGGATCTACAACCGGATGCCGATGAAGGCCAGTGACATCGAGACCGAGTACGCGGTCTACGCCGAGCGGCTGCAGCCCTACATCGCCGACACGGTGTCCCTCCTGCACGAGGGGCTCGAGGCGGGTGAGAACATCCTGCTCGAGGGTGCCCAGGGCACCCTGCTCGACCTCGACCACGGCACGTACCCCTTCGTCACCTCCTCCAACCCGGTGGCCGGCGGGGCGATGACCGGCGCCGGGCTCGGTCCCAAGCACATCGAACGGGTCATCGGCATCACCAAGGCCTACGTCACCCGCGTCGGCACCGGCCCGTTCCCCACCGAGCTGTTCGACGCGACCGGCGAGCGGATGACCGAGGTCGGCCACGAGTACGGCACCACGACGGGACGGCGTCGGCGGGTCGGGTGGTTCGACGCGGTCCTGGCCCGCTACGCCGGCCGGGTCAACGGGCTGACCGAGCACTTCCTCACCAAGCTCGACGTGCTGAGCGACTTCGGGACCCTCAAGGTCTGCCGGGCCTACCGCTACCAGGGCGAGGAGTACGAGCACTTCCCGCCCCACCAGACCGCCTTCCACCACGCCGAGCCGGTCTACGAGGAGCTGGAGGGGTGGACCGAGGACATCACCCAGATCACCCGGTACGCGGACCTGCCGAAGAACGCCCAGGCCTACGTGGAGCGGCTCGAGGAGTTGATCGGCGTCCCGATCCGCTGGGTCTCGGTCGGACCGGCGCGCAGCCAGACGCTCGACCGCTCAGTGGCCTGAGCGACGACATCATCGGTCCGCGGTGATGCCGGGGGTCGGGGGCAGACGCCGATCTGAGCGATCCGAGGGCTCCTCCCAGTCCTCTTGGCGGCCGAGAGGGGTGAGGTCGAGCCAGTACGGCGACCCCCCGATGCCCTCAGCACCCCTGCCGTACGTCGAGTAGGTGTGGAAGACCCGGTCGTCGTCGCGGAGGAAGACCGAGTGCCCGTGCAGGTCGAAGGGCTGGTCGTCGGGGTTCACGAAGGGGTTCCAGGGCTGCGATGCCCATCCCTCGGCCGACCGGTAGTTGTACGCGAGCGGCCGGCGGGTGGCGTCGAAGGTGACGCCGTGGTCGAGGTTGAAGTCGTCGCCGACGGTCGAGAGGTGCGGCACCGGGTAGCCGAGTCGTTCCCGCCAGGCGGCGAGCCGCTCGTATGGCGCACGTGAGGTGTAGACGAGGGTGGTGTCGCGGTCGTGCAGGTGGCGGAGCAGCCCCTCGGACGTCTCGACGGCGTCGGCCGAGCAGCTCGGGCAGCCCTCGGTCCAGTCCGGTTGGAACATGAAGTGGTAGACGATCAGCTGGGCGCGGCCGTCGAACAGGTCGACGAGGGACATCTCACCGTCGGGCCCGGTGAACCGGTGGTCGGCGGTCACCTCCACCATCGGGAGGCGACGGCGCCGGGCGTTCAGCGCGTCCCGGGCGCGGGTGAGGGCCTTCTCCTCCTCGAGCAGCGCGGTGCGGGCGGTCAGCCACTCCTCCCGGCTGACGATCTCGGGCAGTGCCATGGGGTCCTCCGTCCGTCGCGGTCACCGGTGGTGACGTGGCGCCGGACCCGACCTCATCGGTCAGTCCCAGGATCGGCTGGTGAGGACCAGCCGGTAGCCGTCCGGGTCGGCGACCGTGACGCCGCGGTCGTCCCAGTACGGGTTGGCTGAGGGGACGCGTTCGCCGCCGGCGTCGACCAGCCGCTCGATCAGCTCGGGGTCGACCGGTCCGTCGAGGTAGCAGACCAGCAGGTCCTCCTCCGTCGGTCGCGGGTCGGTGGCGGGATCGCCGACCAGCTCGATGTGCCACGCCGCACCGGGCCACCCCACCATCACGAGCCGGTGGACACCGTCGGCAGGTGGGTCGTCGGAGGACTCGTCGTCGGGTGCCGGTGTGCGGAACAGCACGTCCATGCCGAGGCCGTCGGTGTAGAACCGCTCGGCCGCGGCCAGGTCGTGGGAGGGGCGGGCGATGCGCACGTGCGTCGTCGGGCCGGGGTGCGGCGGGGACGGCTCGGGGGCGTCGTCGGGCGACGCGCCGGGAGCGCCGGCCACGACGTCCTCGGCCTCCCAGTCGAAGGGAGCCGCGCTCGGGTGGCGCTCCCTCGGCGGGGGTGGCGGTGCCGCGACCACGTCGAGGATCCACCCCTCCTCCGCCACGACCTGCTCGAGCACGTCGGCGGGCTGGTCCGGGGCGGCGAACGCCTCGGCCAGGGTCCCGGCCTCCGCCATCGCGCGGTACGCGGCGACGAGGGCCAGGACCTGCGCGGCGTCCCGGACGGGGTGGGTGCCCTCCGTAGGTTCGATCAGGCTGGGGTAGACCTCGGCGATCACGACCTGGCGGGCGTCTGCGCCCTCGAGCGGATCACCGAACCCGGTCTCGAGGGGCCACACCGCCGTCCGCGGCGCGAGCGCCGGTGCCCGGCGGACCTGGCGCAGGCGGGGGATCCCGAGCAGGCTCTGCGAGCCGACCGCGCCGGCACCGGACAGCTGCCACACCGACTTGGGCTGGCGACCCCCCTCGCGGAGCACCCGCTCGGTGTGCCGGTACTCCTCGAGGACGATCCGGTCGTGGATCCGCAGCGGGAACGTCCCCTTGGTGGGGGCGAGGTCGGCGTGGAGCTGGTTCGGCGGGTGGCCCCAGAACGGACCGGCGCCGCCCTGCATCCGCTCGTTCAAGCCTGATGCGGCGCCGAACCGGTCGTTGTCGTTCGACGCGTCGTCGGCGATCTCGAGGGCGAGCAGGTCCCACATCCACCGCCACGGCGTCGCACGCGGTGGGGCGCCGAGCGCCCGGGCCGTGCCCGTCGGGTAGCCGAACGCGAAGTCGAACCCGAGCAGGACCCGCCGACCCCGGTCGGCCAGCTGCGCGCAGGTGGCGATCAGCCACGTGGTCGCCTCCGAGCGGGTCCGGAACGGCCGCACCTCGTCGGGATGTCCAGGCTGCGCGACCGCTGCCCAGATCCCGCCGGTCTGGCCGCCCTCCCGACCCGGCGAGCTCGCGGCCGACCAGTCGACCATCACGAACGTGTCGAAGGTCGGGGCGTCGGAGCGCGGGGTGTCCTGCACGACCGCGGAGGCTAACGGCGCGGACGTTCCACGTGGCTCATCCCGAGCCATCGGGAGCGGTCAGCGGGATCCCCGCACGTCGTGGTCCCCGCCCGATCCTCGGCGCAGGAGCACGCGGACCGCGGCACCGGCGGTCCCGAACAGCGCCAGCGCCGCCGGGTACATCCAGAGCCCCTCCGGCGACGTCAGCGGCACCTGGAACGGACCGGTGAAGACCAGCACGCCGGCCCCCGCGATCGTCGCCGCCACCGCCAGGGCGACGGCGAGCAGCGGCGCGGCCCGCCACCTCGCGACCGCGGACGTGGCGGCGAGGCCGAGCACGACCGTGCCGAGGCCCCACGTCACCGCCCAGAACCCGTACACGAGCCGTCCTGCGCCGTCGATCACGTACCCCGCCCCCGTCGCCACGATGGCCGCGACCGCCAGGGTGACGATCACCCCGACCGCCGACAGCCCACGTCGCCGGGTACCTCGCTCACGGGGTTGCTTCATCCCTCCCCCGCCACCTCCCGTTGGTAGGTGTCCGGCGGGGTCCCGATCACGTCGCCGAACACGTTGACGAGGTGTGACTGGTCGGTGAAGCCCAGCTGAACCGCCAGCGCGGTCCAGTCCGTCACCGCTCCGTCGTTGGCCGCGGCCAGCGCCTCGAGCACGCGGAACCGCTGGATGACCCACTTCGGTCCGATGCCGACGTACTCGGCGAAGGTCCGCTGGAGGGTCCGGAGGCTGACCCCGACCCGCTCGGCCAGGTGCTCGGCGCGGACCACGGCGACGTCCCGCTCGGCGGCCGCCACCCACCCGGCCACGCGGTCGACCGCCGGGTCCGGCGCGCCCACGAGCGGGGCGAGCGCCGCCTCGAGGACCGCGACCGCCCCCTCGTCGTCGTCCGCCGCGACCGCCCGCGCGGCGACCGCCCGGTCGTCGACGTCCACCAGGTCACCCAGCGGCACCACCGCATCCGCCAGCGTCGACACCGCTCGGCCGAGGAGCGGCCGGAACCCGCCCGGGCGGAAGGCGGCACCGACGGCGCACCCCCGCCCCTCCAACCGGCGGGTGAACCGCGAACGGCTGACGCCGTGCACCAGCACGCGGAGCTGCTCGTCGACCGGCTCGGCGACCACGTGGACCACCGGCTGGGGCACCACCTGCTGGTCGTGCGGCTCCGCGACGTCCCACCGCACGACCCAGAGGTAGTCGACCAGCCCCACGAGGCGAGCGTCGCGGACCGCATGGCGCGCCACGTCGAACGTCCGCCCGACCGCACCGGGCCGGACGATGGCCTGGGGGCGACCGCGGGGTTCGGGCATCACGTCAGAGGATCGCACGCCCGGTGGCGCGTTCCTGCAAGACCGCGCGACCGGCTCGACGGACCATGACCGCCGACCACCCCGAACGCCCGACGAAGAGGAGCCCACCCGTGCCCGCCCCCACCGTCCTCGCCCTGAGCCTCGACTGCGACGACGCCTCGGCCAGCGCCGCCTTCTGGGCCGGTCTGCTCGACGGCGAGGTGACCTACGAGGCCGACGGCGTGGCTGCCGTCGAGGCCCCCGGCCTGACCATGTACTTCGGCGAGCTCGACGGCTACCAACCGCCCGGCTGGCCGAGCGACGCGAAGCAGATGCACCTCGACCTGCGCGGGGCCGATCCCGGCTCGTACGCCGACACCGTCCGCGAGCTCGGTGGCTCGGTCCCGGACGACCAGCCCGGCGGTGACCGCTGGACCGTGTACCTCGACCCCGCCGGCCACCCGTTCTGCATCAGCGGCGGAGACGCGTCATAGGCGGCGCCGCGGACGGGTAGGTCCAGGGCATGACGGCCACCACCCCCGACGCCCACCCCCGGGACGACGACCGGCGGATCCCCCTCCTCCTCGCCCTCCTCGTGCTCTGCGTGGGAGGGGGCGCGCTCATCGGCGTGCTGTCGGCCAGCTCGACGAGCCAGTACGGCCAGCTGGACCTGCCGTCCTTCGCGCCGCCGTCGTCCTGGTTCGGTCCGGTCTGGACGGTGCTGTACACCCTCATGGCGGTGTCGGCGTGGCTGGTCGCGCGGACCGACCACCCCTTCCGGGCGCGGGCACTCACCGCCTTCGCCGTCCAGCTCGTCGTCAACTTCGCCTGGACCCCGGTGTTCTTCGGGCTGCAGGCCCGTGCGGCCGCGCTGGGCGTGATCGTCGCCGTGCTGGTGTCCGCCGGGTGGTGGGCGGTCGAGGCCGGGCGGGTCCACCGGACGGCCGGGTTCCTACAGCTCCCCTACCTGGCCTGGACGTCCTTCGCGACCGTGCTGAACGCCGCGATCGTCCTGGCCTGACCGACC
This sequence comes from Euzebya sp., assembly GCF_964222135.1. Taxonomy (NCBI): domain Bacteria; kingdom Bacillati; phylum Actinomycetota; class Nitriliruptoria; order Euzebyales; family Euzebyaceae; genus Euzebya; species Euzebya sp. The sequence continues at coordinate 34,979 of NZ_CAXQBR010000068.1, read as the reverse complement.
GCGGAGTCACCGCGCCGCCCAGTCGAGGAACCGCTCGGCCGGCCAGGTGTTGGTGACCAGCTCGGCCGGCACCCGTCCCCGGCGGGCCAGCGCCACGCCCCAGCGGTGGTTGTCGAGCTCGCGGACGCCGTGCGCGTCGGTGGAGATGACCACCAGCACCCCGCGGGCGGCGGCCTCGGCGAGCACCTCGGCGGGCGCGTCGAAGCGGTCGAGGTGGCAGTTGACCTCGAGCGCCGTCCCGGTCTCGAGGCAGGCGTCCAGGACCGCGTCGACGTCCAGCTCGATCCCCTGTCGGCGCCCGACCCGCCGGCCGGTGAGGTGGCCGATCGCCCGCACCGCCGGGTTCTGGATCGCCGTGGTCAGCCGGCGCGTCTGGGTCGCGGCGTCCATGCGGAAGTGGGAGTGGACGCTCGCCACGGCCCAGCCGTACCCGGCCAGGAAGTCCGGGTCGTAGTCGACCGACCCGTCGGCCCCGATGTTCAGCTCGGCGCCGTGCAGGACCGCCAGCTGCGGCCGCTCGGCGGCCAGCGCCGCGAGCTCGTCGCGCTGGGCCAGCACCTCGGCACGCGACAGGCCGTTGATGGTCAGGTCCTCGGCGTGGTCGGTCACGCCGACGTACCCCCAGCCCCGGGCGACCGCGCCGTCGAGCAGCTCGGCCAGGGTCATCCGCCCGTCGCCGGACCAGTCGGAGTGGTCGTGCAGGTCGCCGCGGAGGTCGGCCACCTCCGCGCAGCAGGGCAGTCGCCCCTCCGCGGCCAGGGCCAGTTCGTCGGTGCCGTCGCGCTGCTCGGCCGGCACCGGCTGCAGCCCGATCGCGGCGTACACCGCGGCGTCGTCGGCGACCTCGACGAGCGTCCCCGTCGCGTCCCGCAGGCCGTCGGAGTCCACCTCGATCCCCCGCTCAGCCGCCACGCGCACCAGCGACCGCCAGTGGGAGGGGTGGGCGGTCCGCCGGATCCGCTCGACGGCGAAAGCAGCCGGGGGGACCGCGGCCACGTGGACGACCGGCCCGTCGAACGTCGCGAGCTCGACCCCGCCGGCGGACCGTCCCGCCACCTCCCGCACCGGCGGGGCCGTCGCCGCCCGCGCGAGCACGGCGGCGGGGTCAGGTGCGGCCAGCAGCAGCTCGACCCGGCCGACGGTGTCCCGCATCCGCCCGAGGTCCCCGCACCAGGCCAACCCGGACACGCCGTCGAGCGCCCGCAGCGTCGCCTCGAACCGCGTGGCCACCCCGACCGCGTCGAGGATCGGCAGCCGCACCGGGCCGTCGTCAGGGCCGAGGTGCTCGAGGCCCTCGGCGATCCGTGCCCGCGTGACCGGGCCCAGGCCCCGCACCGCCTCCAGCCGTCCCGCGGCGAGGGCGACCCGCAACCCGTCGATGTCCCGCACCCCGAGCGCGTCGCGCAACCGCGCCGCGGTCACCGGCCCGATGCCGGGGACCGCCAGCAGCCCCTCCACCCCGGCCGGGTCGGCGGCGCGGAGCCGCTCGAGCGCCGCGATCGTCCCGGTCCGGCGCAGCTCGGCGATCCGGGCGGCGGTGCCCGCCCCGACGCCGGGGATCGCCGTCAGGTCGCGCTCGGACAGGGCCAGCACCTCCACGGGCGCGGCCGCCACCGCCGCGGCGGCGCGGCGGTAGGCCTCGGCCCGGTACCGGTCCCCCCGCTGCCGGCTGCGGCCCGTCAGGGCGCCCAGCTCGTAGAGCAGCCGCGCGACGTCCGCGTTGCCCGTCAGCCCTCGGTCGCCGGTCGCCATCGGCGACCAGCATGCCGCTCAGGCGCGGACGGCGACCTCGCGGCACAGCTCGAGGAGCCACGCCGCGACGGCCTCGGGGTGCGTCACGGCCGGCAGGTGGCCGCCGGGCACCTCGACGACGTCCAACCCGAGCCGATCGGCGGCCACCCGACGCTGGAAGTCGAGGGGGAAGAACCGGTCGTCGGCGGCCGCGACCACCCGGGTCGGGACGTCGGGCCAGGTCGTCAGCGGCCACGGCTCGAGCAGCGGCGTCATCGACTGGGCACGCTCCGGGCCCAGCTCGACCAGCAGCTCGTGGGGCACCCCGGCGAGCACGAGCGCCGCGGTGTCGAGGTCCTCGGGATCCCGTCCGCCCTCGCGCGCCGCCGTCCGGACGGCTGCCTCCCACCCGGTCGCGGTCCACCAGTCGACCCCCCGCTCGCCAGGCCGGGGCACCATGCCGGCCAGGATCACCAGCAGGTCCGCGCCGAGCTCGTCGGCGACCAGCGGCGCGGTGAACCCGCCGAGGGACTGGCCGACGACCACGACCGGCGGGTCGAGCGAGCCGCCCGCGTCGACGTCCGCGAGCACCGCGTCGACGTAGGCCGTCAGGTCGGCGTCGTCGTCCTCGGCGGGCAGGTCCGGGGCGACGACCCGGTGGCCGGCCACCTCGAGCAGCGGGGCGACGCGGTGCCAGTAGCGGCCGGACGAGCCGGCGCCGTGGATCAGGACGGACGTGGGCATGCAGGTCTCCTCCTCGCGCGGTCACCCCTCAGACGTGCGGCGATCGGCCACCTCATCGGTCGCACGGGCCGGTGGTCCCGGTCGTAGGATCCCGCGCATGGCCACGCTGAAGGACGCCTCGCTGTCCGCCACCGGATCCGGTGCCGAGCTGATCATGGCGGTCGACGTCGAGATCGACTGGGACCGCGGTGACGACGAGGTCGAGTGGGAGATCCAGATCCGCTTCGTCGGCGACGACGCGCTGATGCGCGGCGGCAACGACACCCTGCTGGTCCACGCGGTCCCCGCCGCGCCCCGGGACGGCGAGCGGCGGCGCATCGAGGTGTCCGGCGCCGGCGGCGCCTTCGACGAGGACCGCGGCCGGGACGAGGTCTTCGCCGAGGTCCAGCTGCTGGCCCGCACCGCCGACGTCCGCGTCGTGAAGACCAACACCGTCGAGGGTGACTTCTCGGGGTGACGCTGTCCGCGCGGGGGCACGCGATGGCCGACGGCGGCCTGTCGCCGTACATCGCCGAGCACTTCGCGCGACGTCACGATCCCGGGTACGTCGGGTTGTGCGTCGCGGAGAACCACCTGGTGGCGGATCTGCTGATCCCGCGGATCGAGTCGCCGCCGCCCGTGCCCGACCACGTGCTGGCCTACGACGACATGTCCGGCAGGGCCGACCTCCGCCGGGCGCTCGCCGGCCTGCTCGAGCGCCACGTCGTCGGCCGTCCCGTCGACCCGGCCACGGTGCAGGTGCTGAGCGGTGCCGGTGGGGTCCTCGACGCGCTCGGCCACGCCCTCGGGGACCCCGGCGACGGGGTGCTGGTGCCGACGCCGTCGTACTCGGGGTTCTGGCCGGACCTGCAGGCCCGCCCTGGTCTCGAGATCGTGCCGGTCCCCACAGTGCCGGAGGAGGGGTACGCCCTGACGCCCGAGCGGCTGGACCGCGCCGCCGACGGTGCCGACGTGGACGTCAGGATCCTGCTGCTGACCAACCCGGACAACCCCCGCGGGCAGGTCGTGCCCGCCGCCGACGTCGAGGCGGTCCTCGACTGGGCCGACGCCCGCGGGCTGCACGTCATCGCCGACGAGGTCTACGCGCTGTCGACGTTCGGTGAGACGCCGTTCGCGAGCGTCGGGCGCCTCCGCCCCTCCCTCGGCGAGCGCCTCCACCTCGTCTGGGCGTTCTCGAAGGACTTCGCGATGAGCGGCCTCCGGACCGGGGTGGTCGTCAGCGAGCACGAGCCCCTCCGCCGCGCACTCGAGGTGCAGGGCAGCTGGGCAGGGGTCAGCGGCCACACCCAGCACGTCCTGGCGGCGATGCTCCACGACGACGGGTGGGTGGAGGGGTACATCACGACGATGCGAGCCCGGCTGGCGGCGGCCGCCGAGGCAGTTTCGGAGGCGCTCACGTCGGCCGGGATCCCCCACACCCGACCGGAGGCGGGGTTCTTCACCCTCTGCGACCTCCGGCAGTGGCTGCCCGACCCCACGTGGGAGGGTGAGGACCGGCTGTGGCGCCAGATCCTCGACCGCACGGGGGTGAACCTCACGCCGGGCTCGGCCCTGCGGGCACCGGAGCCCGGGTTCGTCCGTCTGTGCTACGCGAGCAACCCGACCGACGTGGTGGAGGATGCGATCGGCCGGGTCGGAGCGCTCCTCGACAGCTGACCGATCAGGTGGGCGCCAGCGGCGGCACGCCGTGCCCGGCGACCTCCACGACGTGAGTGGCGGCGTCGGCGTCGGCGGGGCGCCCGAACAGCCACCCCTGCCCGACAGCGCAGCCGAGGTCGCGGAGGGTCGCGTGCTGGGTCGCGGTCTCGATCCCCTCGGCGACCACCTCGAGGTCGAGCGCGCGGGCCATCGCGACCACCGCGGCGACGATCGCCTCCGCGTCGGGGTCGACCCCCAGGTCGGCGATGAAGGACCGGTCGATCTTCAGCGCGCTGATGGGGAACCGCTGGAGGTAGCCGAGGGAGGAGTAGCCGGTGCCGAAGTCGTCGACGGCGAGCACCACGCCGCGGTCGTGCAGGCGTCGGAGCGTCTCGCCGGTGGTCGCGTCGTCGGCCACCAGCACCGATTCGGTGATCTCCAGCCACAGCGCGTCGCCGGGCAGGTCGTGGCGGTCGAGGAGCGACTCGACGACGTCGGCGAAGGTCCCGTCGGCGAGCTGCCGCGCCGCGACGTTGACGCTGACGTGCGCCGACGACCCGGCCGGCTGCCGGCGCCACCGCGCGAGCTGCTCGACGGCGGCGGACAGCACCACCTCGCCGAGCGGGACGATCAACCCCGTCTCCTCGGCCAGGGGGATGAACTCGACCGGCGGGACCGGTCCGACGTCGGGTCGGTGCCAGCGGGCCAGCGCCTCGAAGCCGAGCAGCCGGCCCGTGCCCAGGTCGACCAGCGGCTGGTAGGCCACGTCGATCGCCCCGTCGGCGACGGCGTCCCGGAGGGCGATCTGCAGCTCGATCCGCTCCGCCGAGGCGGTGACCATCCAGTCGTCGAAGGTCACGACGACGTTGCGGCCACGTGCCTTCGCGTGGTGCATCGCCGCGGAGGCGTCGTCCACGAGGGCCTCGGCCTCCCGGCTGTCGCCAGGCGGGCGTTCACCGGCCCCGTGCGCCCGGTGGGAGTGCGCGACGCCGATGCTCGCGATCACGTGCGCACGGCCGGCGCGCAACGCGACGGGGTCGGCCAGGACCCCGAGCAGGTGGTCCGCCAGGTGCGACGCCTCCAGGTGCGCGGTCCGACCCTCGATGACGACGGCGAACTCGTCGGCGCCGATGCGGCCCACCGGGGTCCCCGGTCGGGTCGCCTGGCGCAGGCGGGCCGCGACGGCCACCAGCAGCTCGTCGCCGGCGGCGCGTCCCCAGGACTCGTTGACCAGCTTCAGGCCGTGCAGGTCGATCGAGATGACCGCCACGACGTGGTCACCACCTCTCGCGGCGGCGAGGGCGCGCCGGACGGTGTGGACCACGGTCGTCCGGTTCGGCAACCCCGTCAGCGCGTCGTGGGCGGCGGCGTGGGCCATCGCCGCGGCGTCACGTGCGCGATCGTTCACCGCCGTCGACGTCCGCCACAGCGCGGCCGCGGCGATCGTGGCCATCCCGGTCGCGAGGACCACACGGTCCGCCAGGCTGTCGGGGGGCCGCAGGAGGATCACCGCGGCGGGGTTTGCCATGCTGACCGCGACGACGGTCAGGCGGCTGCGCTCCAACACGGCCGCGCGCAGCGGCTGCGGGTCGGTGAGGACGCGCATGGTCGGGTGCAGCGCCGCGCCGGCGAGGCACGTGAACGCCATGAGGTGCAACGCGTCGACCAGCGCCGGGGTCACCGTGACGCCGACGTCCACGCCGGCGTGGACGATGACGTAGCCCGTGTCGCCGGCGAGCAGGAACGCGAACGCCAGCATCGCGACGACGAGCACCGGTTGGCGATGCCGGACGGCGAGGGCGAGGCGCGCCATCAGGAACAGCAGCAGGGTGTCGAGCACCGGGTAGGCGGCCATCACGACCCGGACCCCGAGCTCGCGCTGCGTCGTCGTGGCGTCGAGGGTGGGGCTGATCAGGAACGTCCACGCCAGGATCGCCGCGCCCGTCATGACCATCAGCCCGTCGGCGGACGCGGCGACGTCCTGCCGGGCGCCGGTGGCGTGGAGCATGGCCGCGACCCCGACGAGCAGCGCGGTGTAGCCGAGGAAGCTGAACAGGTCCTGCACCCCGACCGTCACGCCGCTCGGGGTGGCGGCCGGTCCCGCGCTCGCCGCTGCGGCGCGCAGCGAGGTGCCGATGACGAAGCCGACGGGCGCCAGCCCGAGGGCGATCCACGGCGCGGTCGTTCGCGGACGGTGCAGCCACACCCCGAGGGGGAGGGACAGCAGCGCCACCGCACCGGCCACGGTGTAGGTGGTCGAGGCCACCGACGGTGAGTCGGCGACGACCACCACCGTCGCCGCCACCGCGCCGAGCAGCAGGACCGCCGTCGACACCACGGCGCTGTGGCGGCCCAGCACCTCGGCGCACGCCGAGGCGACGCGCGACGACCGCTGCGCGCGAGAGGCGACCAGGTGCGGGGTGGTGGACATCGGGGTGGTGCCCACTCATCGGCAGCTCGCACGCGAGGTGTACCGCTACGTCCGGTAACAGATCCCCATCGGTCGTGTGGGACCGGTGGGTCGGGTCATGCGCCCGTCAGTTCGTAGGAGGTCGTCACGTCGATCGCGTCGCGGATCGAGCGGGCGACCGGGCAGTGGTCGGCGTGGAAGCCGTGCACGCGCTCGATCGCCTCGCGATCGGCGGCCGCGTCGACCTGCAGGGTGTACGCGGCGTGGATGCGCCGGATGACGAGCGTCCTGCCCTCGAGCTCGATCTCACCGGTGATGTCGGATCGGAGACGACCGCCTCCGGCGGGGATGCCACGTGCCTCCAGGGCACCCCCGAACGTGCCGGTCAGTCACCCGCCGGCGGCGGCGACCACGTAGTCGAGGGTCGTCGCGTCGGGCGGGAAGTCCTCGGGGTCGACGCCGTAGTGCTCGGCCACCGCCCCGTGCACGCCGAAGGTCACGGGCTCGTCCCGGCCGGGCAGCTGCGCGGTCCGCACGGGCCCTCGTTCCCGCACGATCGAGACGGATGAGGTGTACACGACGTCGCCCATGGGTCCTCCGCTGTCGTCCGCCGGGTCATCCTCCCCCGGGGGTCGGTGGGGATCAACCCCTCCCCGGAGCGGGTCCGGTGCGGACCCCGCCCCGGTCCCGGCCCTACGCTGCCGGCGATGGGTGTCGCGACGGACGATCGTGGGGCGCGGGCCGCCGACGCGCTGTGGAGGGTGCTCGAGCCCTACCACGCGGTGACGTACTTCGCGTCCGAGCACCGCGAGGCGTGCGATGCGCTCGGACTCCGCGGCGGGTGGATGGCGTACTTCGCGTCGCGGGCCGCCCCGCTCGGGCCGGTCGCGCCGGAGGTCGTCACCGCGTTGTTCCACGGGTTCAGCCCGCCGATGGTCGCCCGGTCCCTGCCGGACGCGTGGACACACGCCTCCCCCGCGGCGGTGCTGGACGCCCGGGCGGCGGGTGTCGACACCGCGCTGCGACGGGTGCTCGGTGCGGAGGTGGAGGGGGAGGGTGTCATGCGTGCCGCCGACCTGGCCCGCCGCCTTGCGACCGCCCCGGCGCTGGCGGGGAGGCCGATGCACGCCGCGAACCGGTCGCTGCCGTGGCCCGACGCCCCGCACATGGTCCTCTGGCACGCGGCGACCCTGCTGCGCGAGCACCGCGGGGACGGCCACGTCGCGGTCCTGGTCGGCGCGGGACTCGACGGGTGCGCGGCGCAGGTGCTGCAGGTCGCGACCGGCCGGGTGCCCCGGTCGGTGATCCAACCGGCACGGTGGTGGACCGACGAGGAGTGGGATGTCGCGGTCGAGTCGCTGCGCGGCCGTGGGCTGGTGGACGCCGGCGGCGCTGCGACCGCGGACGGGGTGGCGCTGCGGGATCGGATGGAGCGGCAGACGTCCACGCTGGCCGCCGAGCCGGTCCGGCGGGTCGGCGTCGATGTGGCGTCCTCGCTGGTGGACGCCATGGGGCCGGTGGTGGACGCCCTGGCGCGCGCCGACATCATCCCCTACCCGAACGCCATGGGGGTGCCGTCGGCTGGGGAGGGGGTCACGCGCTGACGGGCGCGATCAGCCCGCCTTAGGCGGTTTCGCGCCGAGCTTCGCCGCCATAGCCTCGGCCAGCGCGTGGGCGGCCTTCAGGGGCCGCACCATGACCGTGAACCGGTCGATCGTGCCGTCCTCGCGCTGGTGGAGGAGGTCGACGCCCTCCAGTTGGACGTCGCCGATGTGCGCTGCGAAGACCAGGGCGTGGTCCGCGTCGTCGGGTCCGCCGATCTCGGTCGTGTAGCGGAAGTCCTCGAAGACCTGGATCACGGCCCGCAGGATCTGGCCGACGGCGTCCCGGCCCTGGTACGGGGTGAAGACGACGGGGCTGGAGAAGGTGACGTCGTCGGCGAGCAGCGCGATGGCTGCCTCGATGTCGCGGGCCTCGACGGCGGCTCTGAAGGGGTGCATGGGTGCGTCCTACACGACGTCGGCGGCAGGGCCAAGTCGTGTGGACGAAGCGGTCGGGAGCGTCACACCCCTGGTCGAGGATGGGCGCAGACGTCCCATCTGACACGGGGGTTCGACATGACGGTGATGACTGAGGTGGCGCCAGTCGACTCGGCGCCGACGATGACCGAGGGGGTCGATCTGATCGCGGCGTTCACCGCCGCCGCCGCTGCTCGACATGCGGCGGAGGTGGAGGTGGTCCGCACGCTCGGCCGGCTGGCGCGGGCGGGGGTGATCGAGGACCTCGAGGCGCTCCCGATCGACGTGTACCTGGCGGTGCACCAGCACTTCACGTCCGCGGAGCGGAACATGCTGCTCGACGCCGCGGACATGCTCGTGGACATGCCCGCCACCACGGTGCTGTGGGCCCGCGGTGTGCTGTCCGGGTCGCAGGTCCGCGGGATGCTCACCCGGCTGCGCCGCTACGGCCGCGGTCTGCGTGAGGAGCTGGACGGCATGATCGCCGCCTCCGAGGAGGTGATCGGACTCGCCGACCCCGACCGGTTCACCTCGATGGTCGACGAGGCGATCCTCGATCTGCGCAGTCCCGAGTCGGTCGCCGACGAGGAGGACCGGACGGCCGAGCAGGCGTACCTCGCCGGTCGAGCCGGCGACGCCGACACCGTCGAGCTCCACGGCGAGTACGACCCGCCCACCGGCGCAATGGTCCTCAACGCGATCGACGCCCGCGCGGCGATCGACACCCAGCGCATGGGTGACCGGCGACCGGACGGCCGCACGATGACGCGGGCGCAGCGTCGCGCCCGGGCGCTCGCAGGGATCTGCTCGGACAGCCTCGACGGCGGCGGCGTTGAGAATCGCAACGGCCGTGAGCGGGCCCGGCCGCTGATGGTCGTCCACGTCCAGGCCGATCAGGTGACGGAGTCCGTCGCCGGCCACCTCGAGGTCCCCGTCCCCAGCTTCCTGCCCACCGTGGCCGCGCGTACGCTCGAGGCGCTCGCGGCCGACGCAGAGGTCCGCGATGTGGCGGCCTTCGGCCGTCCTCCAACGGCCACCGACCACTCATGGTCACCCGGAAGTTGACCGCCAAGGACATCTCCGACGACACCCGCCTGGCGGTCACCGCCCGGGATCTGGGCGCCCGCGACCCGGCTGGCAGGACCACCGTCGGCCTGTCGGACGTCCACCACCTCGACGGTGACGGCCTGCACGATCCCGATCGGCTCGCGACGGTCTCCAGGCGCGGGCACCTGCGGATCATCCACCGCCACGGCTGGACGGGACAGGTCGACCCGGACAGCGGCTGGCTCACCTGGACCCATCCGGGCGGCCGCACCATCACCACGTTGCCCTGGGGGACGCGGCTCACCCGGCCTGAGGATCAGAGCTAGCGGACGCGTGAGAGGACGAGCGCGTCGGACCTCCCGTCGGCGAAGCTCAGGAACGACCGCAGCCGGCCCTCCAGCTCGAAGCCACAGACGGTCAGGACCGCGACCGAGCGGTGGTTGCCGGGTTCCACCCACGCCTCGACCCGGCTGAACGCCCCGTCACCGAGCGCCCAGCTCACCGCGAGCGCGACCGCTCGACGGGCATGGCCGTGCCCGCGCGCCTCCGGGACCAGCCAGTAGCCGATCCCGACCACACCCTCCTGCCGGCGGAGGAGCAACGCCAGGCATCCGACCGCGACGTCGGTGCGGGCGTCGACGATCGCCGAGGACCACCCCTCACCACCGGACGTGCGGCTCCACTGCCGCTCGATCCACGCCAGGCCGGCGTCGGTCGTGAACGCCTCCGGCACGGTCGTGCCGCGGGGGATCCGAGCGTCCTCCGCCGCCTGGGCCACGCAGTCGATGTCGTCGAGCCGCCACGCGCGCAGACCCGTCTCGCCGTCGGAGAGGGACGGCATCGGGGGGAGCGGCACGGTCATGCGTCGTCGGGGCCGGCCGAGGCACGCCCCGGTCCCGACGATGTGCAGGTAGCCCATGGACCTGGCCGATGTGCACATCGTGGCGATGACCCGGACAACCCGGGCATCCCGGGCGTCACCGCCGGCGCCCCAGCGCCGTCGGGGCGGTCCAGCCAAACCGCATGGCGGCGACCCGCCACGCGAACACCGCGACGACGATGGCGATGCCGATGACCGGCTTGAAGACCTGGAGCTCGGCGACCGCCACCACGGCGGCCGCGCCCGCGGTCGCGGGGACGGCGTACAGGGTGGAGTCCGACCGGACGACGACGGGGGCCTCCTGGGCCACGACGTCGCGCAGCATCCCGCCGCCCACCGCCGTCACGACGCCCATCAACACCGACTGCAGCGGCCCGAGACCGGCATCGACGGCCTTCAGCGCGCCGGTGACCGCGAACAGCCCGACGCCGGCGGCGTCGAAGACCAGCACCGCCCGCTCGATCCGCTCGAGGGGGCGGTGCACCAGCGCGACCACGGCGGCGGTGACCAGGGGAGCGGCCAGGTACCGGGTGTCCTCGAACGCGGCGGGCGGGATGTCGCCGATCAGGACGTCCCGGATCAGCCCGCCCCCGAGACCGGTGAGCACCGCGAGGACGGCGATGCCGACGACGTCGAACCCCTTGCGGATCGCGAGCAGCGCGCCGGAGATCGCGAACACCACGACGCCGGCGAGCTCGAGTGCGAGCTGCACCGGCTCGTCGGCAAGACCCACATCCATCGGCCGAAGCCTGGCACACCTGTGGTCGGGCGGGGCGTCAGGCCGCCGGAGCCGGTGCTGGTGCCGCCCGCAGCCGACCCGCGCGGGTCAGCACCAGCATGGCGGCCGCAGCCGTCACCCCGGTCACACCCAGGGCGATCAAGGGCGGCCGCGCGTCGAGCAGGCCGATCGCCCCCCAGCACACGACCTCGGCGCCGATCAGCACCCAGGTGGCACGGCTGACGCCGACGGGCTCGGTCGTCGACCACGCCGTCCGCAGCGACGGGACGACCTGCAGGACGAAGGCGCCCGCGAGCACCCCGCCCAGGCCGGTCGGCCCCGCCAGGGCCACCGCCGCGATCAGCACCGCCAGCCATGTCGTCCCGATCGCCACGCCTCGCCGGACCGGCGCCCCCGCGCGGCCCAGCGCCACGACGATCCCGCCCGCGACCAGCGCGCAGGTCGTGGACGGGACCGCCGCCGTCCACAACCCGGTTGAGGTGAAGTACGCCAACCACCCGAGGTTGCTCGCCGCGGTCAGGCTCGCCCACGCCGGCGACACGCCGTCGGGCCGTCGCGTGCGGACGAGCCGGGCCAGCTGCGGGACGAGCTGGGGCACGGCGCACGCGGTGGCGGCCAGGGGCAGGAAGTCGATCAGGGACACCCGACCCACGCTATCCACCAGCGACGTACGCTGATCACCAACATCGGACCTGAAGGGTCGCCCTGAGTAGCATGATCCACCATGGATCGCCTCGACCGTGAGATCCTCACGCACCTTCAGCGGGACGGGCGGATGTCCAACGCCGAGCTGGCCCGGCGGATCCGCCTGAGCCCCACGCCAACCCTCCGGCGCGTCCGCGCGCTCGAGGACGCCGGCGTCATCACCGGCTACCACGCGGCCGTGGACCTCGATGCGGTCGACCGGGGCTTCCGGGTGCTGGTCTGGGTGGACCTCGTGGCGTCAACGACCGACTACATCGAGACCTTCGAGGAGGCTGTCCTCGAGGCCGACGACGTCCTCGAGGCCCACCGTCTCTTCGGTGAACCCGACTACCTGCTGCGGGTCGCGGTCCGCGACGCGACGGCCTACGAGCACCTCTACACCACGACGCTCTCCGCGCTCCCCGGCATCCGGCGGGCCGTCAGCCAGATCGCGATGAAGACGGTCAAGGAGGGAGGTGCGGTCCCCGTCGGGGTCTCACCACCGCCGGGCCGCAGCCGCTGACCGGCCGGGTCGCGGCCGCTCGCGGTCAGGCCAGGCCGCCCAGGAGGTCGTCGACCGCGGCGCGGAGGCGGGGGTCGAGCTCGGGGAGGAGCCGGGCGCGATCGTCTGCCACCCGTCGCAGCGCGTCTGCGGCCGCCGGACCCCCGATGGCGGCCAGCTCCCGGAGGAGCTGCAGCGCGTCGTGGTCGTCGCGCGCCGCCCACCCGCTGAGGACCGCCGCCGCCCCGACCGCCACGGCCTGGTCGGTCGCGCCGAGGGCAGCCAGACGCCACACGAGCGGTGCGGCCGGAGCCGCGATGACGTGCGCGACGAGGGCGTCGAGATGCGCCGCGGCGATGTCGACCTCGCCCGCCCCGACCGCGGTCGCGATCGCCGCCACCCAGCCGTCGGGACCTCGGCGGCCCAGCCGGTCGCACAGGTCGGCCGGATCCGCCGCCGAGCCGGCGGCCAGGACGCGGGCGAGCGCCGGTCGGTGGACGACGTGCCACGGGTTGGCCATCCCCGCGGTGATCGCGTCGCGTCCAGTCGGGTGGTCCAGGTGGTCCGCTGCGAGCTCGACCGCGAGCGACGGCTCGCGCTGGACCACCGCGTCTCCGCGCCGCGCGGCGGGGACCGTCGTCATGGCCTCCAGGGCGCCGGCCAGCCCCCGGAGCCCCTCGTCCAGGTGGCCGCGGACGACCAGGATCCGTCCCGCCCAGGACCGCTCGAACCACCACCGGCTGCCTGCTGCCAACGCGAGGAGGGTGGCGGTGGGTTGGCTCGCCACGTCGTCCACGCCGCCCCACCACCACACCTCCCGCTCATCCGGTGTGCCCCCCGACGCCAGCCGCTCGCGCGCCCGCTCGTGGTCGCCCCTGGTGTGCAGGGCTCGCGCGACGTCGACGACGGCCACCCCGTCGAGGTCGTCCGGGCCGGCGCCGATCGGCCCCGCCTCCACCAGTCCCCCCTCCACCAGGCCTCCCTCCACCAGGTGGTGGACGGCACGGCGTCGCGCCAGCTCGGGGATGTCGCGGCCCCCTGCCAGCCGACGGAGGAGGTCGACCACACCGTCGAGGGGCTGCAACGCCGCGACCTGGTCGACCACCACCGCCCGGCTGTGGCCCTCCTCCCCGCGGGGATCGTCTCCCCACCTGGAGATCAGCGACCGGCAGACGTCGAGGGCCAGGTCGGGACGGCCGCGCGCCGCCAGCTGCGCCGGGACGTCCAGGTGATGGAACCACCACCCCTCCGTCGCCCGGGCAGCGAGCTGCTCGGGGGCGATGTCCGCCGATCCCTCCACCACGACCACCCTTCCACCCGACGACGCTCGTGTATGATCATTGACTGATCACACATCTGTCAACGGAAGGATCGACGGTCGTGGCGACCGCGCTCGACACCTGCCTCCTGCTCTCCCGCGCCGAATCCGAGGTGCGACGGCGCCTCGAGGTCCAGGGCCTGTCCCTCAACGACCTCGCGGCGCTGCGCCGGCTCGCCGACGCGCCCGACGGGACCCTCCGGCGCCAGGACCTCGCCGAGGTCCTCGGCATGACCCCCTCCGGCGTCACCCGCCTCCTCGCCCCTCTCGAGAAGCTCGGGTACGTGACGCGGACCTCCGACCCCCGCGACGCGCGGCTGGCGCTCGTCGTGCTGACCGACGCCGGGAGGGCCCGCACCCGGGATGCCGTCGCCCAGGCCGAGGAGCGGGCCGAGTCGCTCCTCACCCGCGTGCTCGACCCCGACGGCCGCGCGGCGCTGGCCGAGCTCCTCACCGCCCTGGTGCCGTTCGCATGACCGCGCAGGACCGCGCCTGGGCGCTGACCCGCCGACCGGACGGACCCGAGATCACGGGGTGCCTGGTCCTGGGCGCCAGGCCCCGCGCCGGTGCCGCTGGGCGCGGTGATGCGCGGGGCGGGCGCCGGGGTCGTGGTCGTCTCCCACCGCTCTGACGTCGGTGTCGACACCCACGTGGTCGGTGACCTCGGTTGGCAGGAGCACGCCGTCGTCGCAGGGGACGGTGTGGGCGGCCTGACCGTCGTGCCGCCGGGCATCGAGCCACGGCGCATGCTCGGCGTCTACGGGATCCCCGGCATCACCGCGTACATCGGCGTCACCCGCTACGGGCGGCCCGAACCCGGCGACACCGTCCTGGTGACGGCGGCCGCGGGGGCGACCGGATCGGTCGCGGCCCAGATCGCGCGGACGCTCGGCTGCCGCGTCATCGGCGTGGCCGGCGGGTCGGAGAAGTGCCGCTGGGCGACGGACGTGGCAGGTCTCGACGCGTGCCTGGACCACCACGAGGCCGATCTCCCCGGCCGACTGCGAGCCGCGGCACCAGAGGGGGTTGCGGTGGTGCTCGACGGCGTCGGCGGGCCGGTCCTCGACGCGGCGCTCGTGAACCTGGCCCGGGGTGCCCGCGTCGTGGTGGTCGGTGCGCTCTCCACCGGCTACGACGGCGGCACCCCGACCGTCGGCATCCACCACCACGTCGAGCTCGGCCTCCGCCGCGCCCGCATGGAGGGCTTCGTCGTCCTCGACCACCTCGACGCGTTCGGCGAGGCCGTCGAGCGCCTCCACGGCTGGGTCGAAGCCGGTGACATCGTGGTGGCGGAGCACGTCGTCGACGGGCTCGAGCACGCTCCGGCAGCGCTCGCCGGGCTGTTCACCGGCCGGAACCTCGGCAAGCAGCTGGTCCGAGTCGGTGCCGCACCGGCCCCCACGCGATGATCTGAGGGGTCGGTGACCGCGGCTCAGCGGCGCCCGCGCACCCGGCCCGATCCGTCGACGCCGTGGACCTCGATGCCGAGGCGGTGGCGCACCTCGGGGTGGACCCGCACGGCGTACCTGACGACCGCCTCCGGCACGACCAGCGCGTACGCGGTGCCCTCCTCAGCCGGGTCGATCGTCCTGAGCAGCGCGCCGACCGCGGCGTCCACGCCCTCCGCCGTGGTGGCGGCCGACACGAGCGCCGTGAGCCGCTGCCCATCGCGACGGGCCACGACGATGCCCGGCCCGCCGTCGTGCGGGCTCTGGTCGAGCGCCCACCCCTCGCCCTCGAGCCAGGCGACCACCGCGACGATCACGCCTCGGCGCCGATGACCTCGATGCGCCCGGCCGTCTCGAACGTCGCGCCGACCAGGTACTTGAGGCCGCTGTCGACCTGGACCGTCGCGACCACGTGGCCCGGGCCGAGCTCGGTGGCGACCTGCTGGGCCGCGACCAGGTTCGCGCCGGTCGACGGGCCGCTGAACAGCCCGAGCTCCCGGATCGACCGCCGGGCCTGGGCGACCGCCTCGGGCGTCGACACCGCGATGACCCGGTCCCAGCCATCCGCCGGAAGCTGCGGGGGGACGAACCCGACCCCGCCCCCCTCGATGCGGTGGGTCCCCGGGGCTCCGCCGCCGATGACCGGGGACTCGGCGGGCTCCGCCACCACGCGCAGCAGGTCGGGGTTCGCCGCGGCGAGCACCTGGGACACGCCCACGAAGCACCCGGCGGTGCCCACGTAGCTGCACCAGGCGTCCACCGGGCCGCCGACCTGGGCCAGCAGCTCGGCGCCCAGGGTGCGGTAGCCCGCGATCATGTCGGTGTTGGCGAACTGGTCGGTCCGGAAGGCGCCCAGCGCCTCGGCGCGCTCAGCCACGCGATCCTGCAGACGACGGATCAGGTCGCCGGTGATGCCCTCGGGGGACTCGACCGCCTCGACGTGGGCCCCGAACGCGGCCATCGTGGCCAGCTTCTCCGTCGCGAAGGCCGTCGAGCTGACGATGTGCAGCGGGTGGCCGGTCAGCGCGCACACGAACGCGAGTGAGCTGCCGGTCGACCCGCCGGTGTACTCGATCACCGGTTGCCCGGGGGCGAGGCGGCCGTCGGCCTCGGCGCCGCGGATCATCGCGAGGGCCATCCGGTCCTTGTACGACCCGGTCGGGTTGGCCGCCTCGAGCTTCACGACGATCGTGGCGGCCGACCCGCTGGCGATCCGCAGCAGCGGGGTGCGGCCGATGGCCCCCAGCATGGAGTCGGCGACGTGCACAGCCGGACGCTACACCCGACGGGATCTCCGCCGCTCCGGTCACACCGCGACGCTCAGCTCGCAGGCAGGTGGCGGAGGTGCACCATGTCGATGCTGAAGATCTGGTCGGCCCGGTCGCCCAGCACGTCGGAGAGGCGGCGGAAGTGGTCGGCCACGGCCTCGTCGTAGCCGACCTGTCCGGCGGCCAGGGCCTCGATCGCGTCGAGGATCGCCGTGGTGTCCTCCCGGATCCGCCCGCGGGTCACGTGGAGCTGGCGCCGCCCCTCCCCCTCGTCGTCCTCGACGGTCGGCACCGGCTCGTACAGGCTGAACGAGCCGAACGCCGCCGGCGGCATCACCGAGCGGAACGGCACGCCGTTGAAGAAGTACTCGGGCCAGGCGCCCCCGGCGATGCACACCCACGGCGTGGCGACGGCCAGCGCGGCCAGGCCGAAGCCCGTGTGGGTGGACAGGAAGGCGTCGCAGCCCTCCACCACGGCGAGCTGCTCGGCGAGGGGCCGGTCGAAGACGTCGACGACGCCGGGCAGGCCAGCCAGGGCGGCGTGCTCGTCGCCGCTCACCTGGGTGGTCGTCCGGCCGTCGGCGGCCGTCTTGCCGATCAGGGCCACCACCGCGTCCGGCCAGCGGTCGGTGATCGCGCCGATCACGTCGGTCCAGGCCGCCGCCGACGGGTAGGTCTCCCGCGCCGAGGACCCCGCGGGGACGACGGCGATCCGCGGGCTGCCGCCGGGGACGAGGTCGCCCGCCGACGCCCGCGCCGCCGCCGGCAGGTCGAGTCGCACCGTCTGGTGCGGGACGTAGCCCGGCGGCTGGGGAGGGATGCCGCAGTACCCGCGGTGCTCGGCTGCCTCGAAGTGCGCGTCGGCGATCGGCCACCAGTCGGCGAAGCCCGGCACCACGTCGAGCTGCACCGGGTTGGTCCTGCGCAGGTCGTCGAGGACGTAGTCCCACTCCGCCGGGATCCCCGCGGCGGCGCCGGCCATCGCCTCGACGCCCTCGTACAGCGGGATCGTGAAGACCTCGTCGACCGTCCCGGCCCACGTGGCCATCTCCGACGGCGAGGCGGCGTTCAGCACGAGCCCGATGTGGGCGTCCGGGTTGGCCGCGCGGTGGCCGGCGGCGTAGCGCAGCGCCTCGACGACGTGGCCGACGTTGTGGGCGTCGACGAAGTCGATCAGGATCCGTGCACGGCCGGCCACGGTCAGCTGGGGAAGCCGCCGGCCCGGCCCAGCAGCGCCGGCGCCTCGAACGCCCCGAGCTGCTCGGTGATCCAGGACGCCGGCGGGATGAGGTCCTCGACGGTCACGCCGGTCTCGATCCCCGACCGCGACAGCGCGTAGACCAGGTCTTCGGTCGCGATGTTGCCGGTGGCGGCCGGGGCGAACGGGCAGCCGCCGAACCCGCCGGACGAGGCGTCGAGGGCCGCCACACCCTCCTCCACCGCCGCGAGGGCGTTCGCGTACCCGGTGTTGCGCGTGTTGTGGAAGTGCGCGCGGAGCTTCACGTCGGACTCGGCGCGGACCGCTGCCACCAGCCGGCGGACGTCCGCGGGCACGCCGACGCCGATGGTGTCGGCCAGGGCGATCTCGTCCGGCTCGGCCGGCAGGACCTCGCGGACCACGCGCATGACCTGCTCGGTCGAGACCTCACCCTCGAACGGGCACCCGAACGCCGCCGACACGGTGACGGTGGTGGACAGCCCCTCGGCCCTGGCCGCCGACAGCATCCGCACCGTCGCCGCGAGCACGTCGTCCACGCCGGCGCCCTGGTTGCGCTGGCTGAACGTCTCGGTGGTGATGGCGACGAGGTTCACCTCGTCCACCCCGGCGGCCACCGCCCGCTCGAGCCCTCGCTCGTTCAGGACCAGCCCGATGTGGGACACCCGCTCGCCCGAGGGGCCGGTGCGCGCGACGGCGGCCATGACCTCCTCCGCCCCGGCCATCTGGGGCACGCGACCCGGGTGGACGAAGCTGACCGTCTCGACCCGGCGCAGCCCGGTGGCGACCAGGCGGTCGACGAACGCCGCGCGGACCTCCGGGTCGAGCACCGCCGACTCGTTCTGCAGGCCGTCGCGCGGCCCCACCTCCACGATCTCGACCGTCGCACGTGCATCCACGCGCCCCACTCTGCCGCACCGGCGGCGACCGCCTCAACGGGTCACATTCCTTCGTCCACACAACAAATCCCCTTGAGCCATTGACAATGCAGAAGTTCTCCCATTGCATCCGCGGGGCCGAGCCACCCACCGAACCCCGCTCAGGCGACGACCTGCCGAGGAGGCACACGCCCATGGGACGCAACTTCACGCTCTTCACCGGCCAGTGGGCGGATCTGCCGCTCGAGGAGGTCGCCGAGCTCGCGGCGGGGTGGGGCTACGACGGCCTCGAGCTCGCCTGCTGGGGCGACCACTTCGAGGTCGACCGGGCGGTGAACGAGGACGGCTACGTCGAGGGCCGGAAGGAGCTCCTCGCCCGCCACGGCCTCGAGGTGTGGACCATCTCGAACCACCTGGTCGGCCAGGCGGTCTGCGACCACCCGATCGACGAGCGCCACAAGGGCATCCTCCCCGCGCGCATCTGGGGCGACGGCGAACCCGAGGGCGTGCGGCAGCGGGCGGCCGAGGAGATGAAGGACACCGCCCGGGCGGCGGCCAAGCTGGGCGTGGACACCGTCGTCGGCTTCACCGGCTCGAAGATCTGGCACACCGTCGCGATGTTCCCGCCGGTGCCCGAGTCGATGATCGAGGACGGCTACCGCGACTTCGCCGACCGCTGGAACCCGATCCTCGACGTCTTCGACGAGGTCGGCGTCCGCTTCGCCCACGAGGTCCACCCCTCGGAGATCGCCTACGACTACTGGACGACGGTCCGGACGCTCGACGCGATCGGCCACCGCGAGGCGTTCGGGCTCAACTTCGACCCGTCGCACTTCATCTGGCAGGACCTCGACCCGGTCGGGTTCCTGTGGGACTTCAAGGACAGGATCTACCACGTCGACTGCAAGGAGTCGGTGAAGCGCCTGAACGGCCGCAACGGCCGCATGGGCAGCCACCTGCCATGGGCCGACATGCGCCGCGGCTGGGACTTCGTGTCCGTCGGCCACGGGGACGTGCCGTGGGAGGACTGCTTCCGGATGCTCCACGCGATCGGCTACGACGGGCCGATCTCGGTGGAGTGGGAGGACGCCGGGATGGACCGCCTGGTCGGCGCGCCGGAGTCCCTCGAGTACCTCAAGCGGCTGGACTGGGACGTCCCGACCGCCGCCTTCGACGCCGCGTTCTCGAGCGAGTGAGCGCCGTGGCCGACACCCTCCGCGTCGCGACGATCGGCTACGGCTTCATGGGTCGTGCCCACGCCCAGGCGTGGGCGACGATCGGGCGGCACTTCGACCTGCCGCTCACCCCGGTCATGGCCGTGATCTGCGGCAGGGACGCCGACAAGGCCGAGGCCGCCCGGCAGACCCTCGGCTACGACGAGGCCTCGGACGACTGGCGCGCGGTCGTCGAGCGCGACGACATCGACCTGGTCGACATCTGCACGCCCGGCGACAGCCACCACGACATCGCCCTCGCCGCCCTGGCCGCCGGCAAGCACGTCCTCTGCGAGAAGCCCCTCGCCAACACCGTGGCGGAGGCCGAGGAGATGGCCGTCGCGGCCGAGCGCGCCCGCGCCGACGGCGTCCGGTCCATGGTGGGGTTCAACTACCGGCGCGTCCCCGCCCTGGCCCACGCCCGGCGGCTGATCGCCGACGGGCGGCTCGGCACGATCCACCACGTCCGCGCCGTCTACCTGCAGGACTGGATCGCCGACCCCGAGTTCCCGCTGGTGTGGCGCCTGCAGGCCGAGCACGCCGGCTCCGGATCGCTCGGCGACATCGGCGCGCACATCCTCGACCTGGCCGAGCACCTCACCGGCCAGCAGATCGCGGAGGTCACCGGGCTGACGCACACCTTCGTGACGGAGCGACCGCTCACCGAGGGGTCCGAGGGGCTGTCCGCCGCCGGCGGCGGCACGGAGCGGGGACCCGTCACCGTCGACGACGCGGCGTTGGCGCTGGCCCGGCTGAGCGGCGGGGCCCTGGCCACCTTCGAGGCGACCCGCTTCGCGGTGGGCCGGAAGAACGGGCTGCGCATCGAGGTGAACGGGTCGTCGGGGAGCATCGCCTTCGACCTCGAGCGCCTCAACGAGCTCGAGCTCCACACGACCGACCAGCCCGCGGCCGAGCAGGGCTTCCGCCGGATCCTGATGACCGAGGGCGACCACCCCTACGCCGGCGCCTGGTGGCCGCCGGGCCACATCATCGGCTGGGAGCACAGCTTCAGCCACGAGTTCGTCGACCTCATCCGCGACATCGCCGAGGGGCGCGACCCCTCGCCGAGCTTCGCCGACGGCCTGCACGTCCAGCGGGTCCTGGACGCCGTCCAGCGATCTGCCGACGTCGGTGGCTGGATCACGATCGACGGCTGACCCAGCCACGGCCCGACCCCGGGTGGCGCACCGCCGCCCGGGGTCGCGGCATGCCGAGAAAACCCTTGACACCACCCTCCTCCCTGCGATCGGTTGTATACAGCTCGATCGGTGAGGAGGCGGTGTGGACGAGGATCCCCCCAGCACGCTGGAGGCGCTGCGCGGGCTGATCCTCCGCGGTGTGTACAAACCGGGGGAGAAGCTGGGCGAGGTCGAGCTCGCCGAGCGCCTCGACGTCAGCCGCACGCCCGTCCGGGAGGCCCTCCGGCGACTGGCTGCGGACGGCCTGGTCGAGATCGTCCCCCACAAGGGCGCACGGGTCGTGGAGTTCACCGACGACGAGCTCGAGCACATCTTCGACCTCCGCGCCCAGGTCGAGGGGACGGCAGCCCGCCGGGCGGCCGCCACGATCACCGACGAGGAGCTCGACCGGCTCGAGCAGCTGGCCGAGGAGATCGCCCTCTACGCCCTGCCCGGCCCCGCCCAGGACCTCGACCGCGTCTACGGGCTGAACGCCGCCTTCCACGCCGCCGTCGCCGTGGCCACGCGATCGAGCACCCTCACCGCGACGATCGACTCGCTGTTCAACACCGTCGCGGCGCTGCGGACCCTCAACGGCTTCGACGCCGACTCGGTCCGCCGCAGCGTCGCCCACCATCTCGAGATCGTCGCGGCGCTGCGCGCCCGCGACGGCCGGTGGGCCGAGAGCGTCATGCGCGCGCACCTGTTCAACGCGCGCGCCTCGATGCTCGGCCCCCTGCGCCCCACGACCTCCGACCCCGCCGTCCCACGGAGCCGATCCGACCGATGACCACCGCCCTGCCCCTCGCCGACATCCGCGTCATCGAGCTCGGCCAGCTGCTCGCCGGGCCGTTCTGCGGCCAGCTCCTCGGCGACTTCGGCGCCGACGTGATCAAGGTCGAGGACCCCGGCCGCGGCGACCCGATGCGCGAGTGGGGGCGGGAGAAGCCGCACGGCCAGTCGCTGTGGTGGCCGGTGCTCGCCCGGAACAAGCGGTCGGTCACCGTCGACCTGCGGACCGAGGCCGGCCAGGACCTGGTCCGGCGGCTCGCCACCGAGGCCGACGTGCTGCTCGAGAACTTCCGGCCCGGCACCCTCGAGCGCTGGGGGCTCGACCCCGCGTCGCTGTGGGAGGCGAACCCCGGACTGGTCGTCACCCGCGTCACCGGGTTCGGCCAGACCGGCCCCTACAGCCCCCGGGCCGGCTACGGGTCGATCGGTGAGGCGATGGGCGGCATCCGCCACGTGATCGGCGAGCCGGACCGGCCGCCGGCGCGGGCGGGCATCTCCCTCGGCGACTCGCTCGCCGCCACGTTCGCCTGCCTCGGCACGCTCGTCGCCCTGCACCAGCGGCAGACCACCGGTCGCGGGCAGGTGGTCGACTCGGCCATCTACGAGGCGGTCTTCGCCCTGATGGAGTCCCTGGTCCCCGAGTGGGAGATCGCCGGCTACCAGCGCGAGCGGACCGGCTCGGTGCTGCCGAACGTCGCGCCGTCGAACGCCTACCCGACCGCCGACGGCGAGATGGTGCTGGTGGCGGCGAACCAGGACACGGTCTTCAAGCGCCTCGCGGCGGTGATGGGCCAGCCCGAGCTCGCCGACGACGAGCGCTACGCCACCCACTCCGCCCGTGGGGCGAACGCCGCGGCCCTCGACGACCTGATCGCGGCATGGACCGCGCAGCGGTCCGCCGACGACGTGCTGGCGGCGATGGAGGAGGGCAGCGTCCCCGCCGGCCGCGTCTACACGGCCCGCGACATGCTGGCCGACCCGCACTTCGCCGCCCGCGAGGCGATCGTCCGCATCGCCCACCCCTCCTTCGGCGAGGTGCCGATGCAGAACGTGTTCCCCCGCCTGTCCGCGACGCCCGGTCGGGTCCGCCACGCGGGACCGGCGCTCGGCGAGCACACCGACGCGGTCCTCGCTGAGCTCCTCGACCTCGACGACGACCAGATCGCCGCGCTGCACGCCGACGGCGTGATCTGACCCCTCCACCACCCCCACACCCACCACCAGGAGGCACACATGGCACATCGGCTCGGAGTCGACGTCGGTGGCACGTTCACCGACGTCCTCCTCATCGACACCGACAGCGGGCAGACGTGGCGGGCGAAGACCGCGTCGACGCCGAGCGACCAGTCCGTCGGCGTGCTGCGGGGCATCGAGCGCGTCTGCGCCGAGGCGGGCATCGCCATGGCCGACGTGACCGAGGTGCTGCACGGCACGACCGTCGCGACCAACGCGATCCTCGAGCAGAAGGGCGCACGGGTCGGGCTGGTCACCACCAGGGGGTTCCGCCAGGTCCTCCAGATCGCCCGGTCCTTCGTCCCCGGCGGGCTGGCCGGCTGGATCATCTGGCCCAAGCCCGAGCCGCTCGCCGCGCTCGAGCACACCGTCGAGGCCATCGAACGGGTCGGCTCGGACGGCACGGTCGTGACCGCCCTCGACGTCGACGACATCCGCGGGAAGCTCGAGGGGCTGCGGGACGCCGGCGTCGAGGCGGTGTGCGTGTCGCTGATCAACTCCTTCGCCAACGACGACCACGAGAAGGCCATCGGCCAGATCGCCGCGGAGGTCTTCGGCCCGGACGTCCCCGTGTCGCTCTCCTCCAACGTGCTGCCAGAGCTGCGCGAGTACGAGCGGACCGTCACCACGGTGGCGAACGGCTACGTGCAGCCCCAGGTCAGCCGGTACATCACCAACCTGGCCGGCCAGCTGGCCGACAGCGGCGTCGACGGCCCCCTCTACATCCTCCGCAGCGACGGCGGGCTGGCGTCCGCCGAGGTGGCCACCGCCAACCCGGTCAACATGCTCCTCAGCGGACCGGCGGGTGGCGTCGCCGGTGCGGCGTGGGTCGCCGGGCAGGTCGGCCACCGCGACTTCCTCACCTTCGACATGGGCGGCACGTCCACCGACGTCGCCCTGGTCCAGGACCTCGTCCCGCGCATCGGCCGCCAGACCCGCGTAGGCGACCTCGACGTCCGGGCGGCCAGCGTCGACGTCCGCACCGTCGGGGCGGGTGGCGGGTCGATCGCCCACG
This sequence comes from Euzebya sp., assembly GCF_964222135.1. NCBI lineage: Bacteria > Bacillati > Actinomycetota > Nitriliruptoria > Euzebyales > Euzebyaceae > Euzebya > Euzebya sp. The sequence continues at coordinate 11,026 of NZ_CAXQBR010000068.1, read as the reverse complement.
TGCCGCCCCTGACGAAGGCCCTGCGGGTGGGCCCGCAGTCCGCCGGCGCCGACCCCGGCCCGGCGGCGTACGGGACGGGTGGGACCGACCCGACCGTGACCGACGCCAACGTCGTCCTCGGCTACCTGCCGAGCCAGCTGGCCGGCGGCGAGATCACCCTCGACGTCGACGCGGCGCGCGAGGCCGTCGCCACGATCGCCGAGGGCGCGGACCTGGGCAGCGTCGAGGCCGCGGCGGCCGGGATCATCGACATCGTCAACGAGAACATGTTCGGCGCGCTGCGGCTGGTCAGCGTCCAGCAGGGCTTCGACCCGCGGGAGTTCGCCCTGGTCGCCTTCGGCGGCGCAGGCCCGCTGCACGCCAACGCGCTCGGCAAGCTGCTCGGCTCCTGGCCGGTCATCATCCCCCCGTCGCCCGGCGTGCTGTGCGCCTACGGCGACGCGACGACCAGCCTGCGCGACGAGGCGGCGCGGACCTGGATCCGGACGTTCCCCGAGACCTCCGACGACGAGATCGCGACGACCCTCGGCGAACTGGCGGCGACCGCCCGGGCGACGCTGCGGTCAGAGGGCGTCGACGACGCCGACATCACCGTCACCTACGCCGCGGACCTGCGCTACCACGGCCAGGGCTTCGAGATCCCCGTCACCGTCGACATCGACGCCTTCGACAGCGCCCGCGGCGGGTTGGAGAGCAGCGCCGGCGGTCTCACGGCCATGGCCACCACGTTCAACGCCGAGCACGAGCGCCTCTTCGGGTTCCTGCTCCGCAACGACCACGAGGTCGTGACCCTCCGCGCCACGGCCACCGGCCCCCGCCCGAACGTCGCCGCCGAGACCGTCCCCGAGGGCGGGGACCTCGAGGCGGCGAAGCGGACCGACACCGACATCTGGCTGGACGGCGAGACGATCACCGCGGCGGTCTACGACCGCGACAAGCTCGGTGCCGGCACCGTCGTGCCGGGCCCCGCGATCATCGCCGAGATGGACTCGACCACCCTGGTCCTCGCCGACCACCGCGCGGAGGTGCACCCCTCCGGCTCGCTGCTGATCACCCCCGCGACCCACACCCCGGAGGCGTAGACGCCATGGCCACCATCATCGAATCGACCACCGACCCGGTGCAGCCCGTCGACGTCGACACCGTCACCCTCGACCTGGTCGAGAACGCGCTGCGCAACGCCCGCTACGAGATGGACGAGGTGCTGTTCCGCACCGCCCTCTCCCCCGGCATCCGCGAGCAGCACGACGAGTTCCCCCTGATCGGCGACCCCGAGGGGAAGATGGTCGTCGGCCAGTTCGGCCTGTCCATCCCGGACTTCCTCGACGGCTACGACGGGGAGATCCGCGAGGGCGACGTGCTGCTGACCTCCGACCCCTACGCCTGCGGCGCGGCGATCAGCCACGCCAACGACTGGCTGGTCGTCATGCCGATCTACCACTCCGGCCGGGTGGTCGGCTGGGCCAGCATGTTCGGGCACATGTCCGACGTCGGCGGCAAGACGCCCGCGTCGATGCCGACCGACGCCCGGACGATCTACGAGGAGGGCGTGCTGATCCCGCCCTTCAAGCTGTATGACCAAGGCGTGCTGGCGGAGGAGGCCCTCGAGATCATCCTCCGGCAGGTCCGCAAGCCCGACTGGAACCGGGCGGACCTCAACGGCATCGTCGCCGCGTGCCGGACGGCGGGCAGGCGCATCACCGAGCTGTGCGACCGCTTCGGCGTCGAGACGTACCTGTCGGCGCTCGACGCGCTGCTGCAGCGCAACTACGACGCGATGAAGGTGCTCCTCGAGATGGTCTTCGAGGAGGGGAAGACCGTCTCGTTCACCGACTACATCTGCGACGACGGCGTCGGGTTCGGGCCGTACGAGCTGAAGATGGCGATCACCCGCCACGGCGAGAAGGTGACGATCGACTTCACCGGGTCCTCCCCGCAGGCCGCCGGGCCGATCAACTACTTCATCAACGAGAACCTGATCCGGATGTTCTTCGGGATCTACATGATCACCGTCGCCGACCCGCAGATCCTGTGGAACGACGGCTTCTACCCGCTGGTGGACGTGGTGATCCCCACCGACAGCTTCTGGAAGCCGCGGTTCCCCGCGCCGCTGAGCGGCCGCAACCACGGCATCGGGCGGGTGTTCGACCTGCTCGGCGGCCTGCTCGGCCAGCAGAACCCCGACCTGATGAACGCCGCCGGGTTCTCCTCGAGCCCGCACTTCATGTACTCGGGCACCTACTCCGAGGGTCCCCGGAAGGGCGAGTGGTTCCAGCTGTACTCGATCGGCTTCGGCGGGATCCCCGGCCGGCCGATGGGCGACGGCCCCGACGGCCACAGCCTGTGGCCGAGCTTCATGAACATCCCGAGCGAGTACCTCGAGTCGTACTACCCGCTGCGCATCGAGATCTGGGAGACCGTCGCCGACACCGGCGGTGCCGGCCTGCACCGCGGCGGCAACGGCGTCGACGTCGCCTACCGGTTCCTCTCCGACGGCGAGATCGCGATCCACGACGACCGCTGGCTGACCTACCCGTGGGGTGTGCTCGGCGGCGAGCCCGGCGCGCGCGGGCGCAAGTGGCTCGAGCGGGCCGACGGCACCACCGAGGTGCTGCCCAGCAAGTGCCACGACGTGCCGGTGAAGGCCGGCGACCTGCTGCACTTCGTCACCTGGGGAGGGGGAGGGTGGGGCGACCCGCTGGAGCGGGACCCCGACCTCGTCGGCCTCGAGGTCAAGCGGGGCCTGGTCACCGTCGAGGGCGCCCGCCGCTACGGCGTGGTCTGCGACGCCGACGGGACGGTCGACGCCGCGGCCACGGAGTCGCTGCGCACCGAGATCCGCGAGGGCCGTCCGGAGGAGCTGCCGCTCGTGAACTCGGGCCCGCCGCTCGAGGAGATCCTCGCCAACTGCGAGGCCGAGACCGGGCTGCCCGCCCCGAGGCCGCCGGTGGCGAGGCTGTGATGCCGCGGCGACGGTGGGCGCGATCGGGGCCTCCCTCGCCTGACGGCGAGGATCGGCGCGATCCTGGGCGCTGGTCGCGAGGCGGGGGATGACCCACGACGCCGGCCACGACCGGTCCGGGTGGGGAGGGGCGCTGACCCCCGGCCCCTCCCCCGCCCTGGTCGTGATCGACGTGGTGCGGGCCTACTTCGATGACGGCGGGGTCTTCCAGCTGCCGTCGACCGCCGCGCTGGACGCCGCAGCCGAGCTGCTCGCGGCCGCCCGCACCGCTGGCGTCCCGGTGGTCCACACGGCCGTCCGCTACGCCCCCGACGGCGCAGACGGCGGGGTGTTCTTCCGGAAGGTCGCCGGGTTGGCGGCCTTCGCGGGTGAGGGGCCGATCGACCCCGACGGCCCCGGCGGGTTCCGTCCCGAGACCGCCCCCCTCCCCGGTGAGCTGGTGATCACCAAGCAGATGCCCAGCGCGTTCTTCGGCACGTCGCTCGCCGGGACGCTCACCGCGCGCGGCGTCGACACGGTCGTCCTGTGCGGGGTGTCGACGTCCGGGTGCGTCCGGGCCAGCGCCGTCGACGCGATGTCCCACGGGTTCATCCCGGTCGTGGTCGCCGATGCCTGCGGGGACCGCTCGCCGACGATCCACGAGGCGAACCTCGCCGACCTGGCCGCCAAGTACGCCGAGGTGGTCGACACCGTGACGGCCGTGGCCTACCTCTCCGCGCGCTGACCTCCCGCGGGGGCCGCACGCCGCCGCACCAGCCACCGGCCCGCGTCGTCGGCGAACCGCGTGGCCAAGGGGCCGAGGACGGCCAGCAGCAGCACGTACGCCGCGGCGAGCGGGCCCAGCTGCGACTCGATCCCCGCCGCCACCCCCAAGCCGGCGATGACGATCGAGAACTCGCCGCGCGCGATCAGCGTCGCGCCCGCGCGCACCCGGCCGCGGACCTGCACGCCGGCCTGGGCCGCGGCCCACCACCCGGTCGCCACCTTCGTCGCCGCGGTGGCGACGGCCAGGACGACGGCCTGCCAGGCGACCGCCGGGATGCTGCTCGGGTCGACCTGCAGCGCGAAGAAGAGGAAGAAGGTCGCGGCGAACAGGTCGCGCAGCGGGGTGAGCAGCTCCCGGGTGCGCTCGGCCACCTCGCCGGACAGGGCGATGCCGACGAGGAACGCCCCGACGGCGCTCGAGATCTGGACCCGCTGGGACACGCCGGCGATCAGCAGGACCAGCCCGAAGACCATCAGCAGCAGCCCCTCGGCCGAGCCGGTGTCGATCAGGCGGGTCATGCCGGTGCCGTACCGCATGATCACGGCGAGGACGACGGCGAGGGCGACGACGGCGGTGACCAGCGTGGCCGCACCACCCGACCCGCCGAGGAACGCCACCGCCACGAGCGGCAGGTACACCGCCATGACCAGGTCCTCGATCACGAGGATCCCGAGCACGACGGGGGTCTCCCGGTTGCCCAGCCGGTCGAGGTCGGCCAGGACCTTCGCGATCACGCCCGAGGAGGAGATGTACGTCACCCCGCCGAGCAGCACCGCGGCGCCGAGATCCCACCCGAGCGCGAGCCCCAGCAGCACGCCCGGCGAGAGGTTGGCCACCAGGTCGACCAGACCGGCAGCCGCCTGGCTGCGGACGCTGGCGCCCAGCTCGGCCGCGGTGTACTCGAGCCCCAGCATGAACAGCAGCAGGAGGACCCCGATCTCGGCGCCGACCTCGACGAACTCCTCGCTGACCTCGAGGGGCACCACGCCGCCCTCGCCGAACGCGAGGCCGGCGACCAGGTAGAAGGGGATCGGCGAGATCCCCCAGCGGTGCGCCAGTCGGGCGAGGAGCGCCAGGACGACGAAGATCGCGCCGAGCTCGACGAAGATGAGGGTCATCTCCCCCGATTCGCCGACGGCTGCGGCGAACGTCACGGGCCGTGTCGCAGGAGCTCGATCGCGGCGGTGATCCCCTCGGGCGTGCCCACGACGACGAGGGTGTCGTCGGCCGCCAGCGGCTGGTCGGGTTCCGGGGAGGGGAGGGTCGCGCCCTGGTGGATCAGCGCCACGATCGACACCCCGGTCCGGCGTCGCAGCTGGGTGTCGGTGATGGTCCGGCCGGCCGTCCACCACGCGTCGGCGACGTGGAGCCAGTCGATCGTCAGCCCCTCGACCTGCTGCTGCAGGTCCTGCAGCGTCGCGTGGACCTTCGAGCCGCCGAGCAACTCGGTCAACCCGACGCTCTCGTCGGTGTCGAGGCTGACGACCTCGCTGCACGCGTCGGGGTCGTCGTCGGAGTAGACCAGCAGGTCCTTCCGGCCGTTGTGGTGGGTGATCACCCCCACCCGCCGCCCATCGCCGGTCACGAAGTCGTGGCGGACGCCCACACCGGGCAGCCGCGTCTCGTGGAAGTCGACCATCCAACGCCTCCGTCGAGGTCAGATCGGGATCGCCCGCACGGTACCCGCTGGTGCACGCCAGACGCGCGGCGGTGTGACAGCCGCGCGGCACCTCTGCGAGGATCGCCGGCATGCGAGCCCTGGTGATCGGCGGCGGTGGCCGCGAGCACGCCCTCTGCTGGGCGCTGTCCCGCTCGGCGTCGGTCGACGCGGTGCTGTGCGCGCCCGGCAACCCCGGCATCGCGGACATCGCGGACGTCCGCGACGTCGATGCCGAGGACCCCGCGTCCGTCGTGGCCCTGGCCCGCGACGTCGACGCCGACCTGGTCGTCGTGGGGCCCGAGGCACCCCTCGTCGCGGGGGTCGTCGACGCGCTCGCGGACGCCGGCATCACGACCTTCGGTCCCACGCGCGCCGCCGCGCGGCTGGAGGGGTCCAAGGCGTTCGCGAAGGAGGTCATGGCCGCCGCCGGCGTCCCGACCGCACGGCACTGGCACGGCTCGGACCCCGACGCGGCGATCCGCGCCCTGGACGACTTCGCCCCGCCGTACGTCATCAAGGCCGACGGCCTGGCCGCGGGGAAGGGCGTGCGGATCTGCGCGGACCGGGCGGAGGCGGAGGGGGCCATCGCCGATGCGCTGGTCGACCGCGTGTTCGGTGACGCCGGGGACTCCCTGGTGATCGAGGAGCACCTCGACGGGCCGGAGTGCTCGCTGTTCGGGCTGAGCGACGGCACGACCGTCCGCCCCCTGACGCCGGCCCAGGACTTCAAGCGCGCCCTCGACGGCGACGAGGGCCTCAACACCGGTGGCATGGGCGCCTACTCGCCCGTGCCGGCCGTCGACGCCGACGTGGTCGAGGACCTCCGGGTCCGCGTGCTGCAGCCGGTGATCGACGAGATGCGACGTCGCGGCACGCCCTTCGTGGGCGTCCTGTACGCCGGGCTGGCGCTGACGTCGGCCGGCCCGCGGGTCATCGAGTTCAACGCGCGCTTCGGCGACCCGGAGACCCAGGTGGTGCTGCCCCGCCTGGAGAGCGACCTCGGCCAGGTCCTCACGGCCTGCGCGGAGGGGTGCCTGGAGGAGGTCGGGCCGCTCGCGTTCAGCGACGACGCGTGCGTCACCGTGGTGCTGGCCAGCGGCGGGTACCCGGGGCCCTACGAGGTGGGTCGGCCCATCACCGGCCTCGACGTGGCCGGCGCGATGGACGGCACGGTCGTGTTCCACGCCGGCACCGCCCGTCGCGACGGGCAGGTCGTGACCGCCGGTGGCCGTGTCCTCGCGGTCAGCGCCACCGGGCCCGGCATCGCCCTGGCGAGGGCTCGTGCGTACGCCGCGGCCGGCGCCATCGACTTCGAGGGCGTCCACCTGCGAACCGACATCGCGGCGTCGCCGACCTGAGCCGATGGCCCCACCCCCGGCCGGGTCGTCACCGCAGTAGCGTCGTGCGCGTGGTCGTCGCATCCCCGAGCGCCGGTGCCGCGCACCGTGCGGGCGTCGTCGCCGAGCGCGCGGTCCGCGCCGGGTGCGGGCTGGTGGCACTCACCCTCCTCCTGCTGCTCGCGGCGTGCACCGGCCCGGAGGATGCCGTGGTCACCGCGACCGAGGGCGCAGCCGGCGCGGAGCCCGCCCCCGAGATCCCCCGAGCGGAGGCGCCCACCCCGGTCGCCCCCGCCTCACCGGGCGCGCCGGCACCCCTCCCCCGCCCCGGCGCGCACGTCCTGGTCGACCGCGAGGGGCCGGTGACGGCGACCGACGCCACCGACGTGGTGCTCCGCACCGAGCGGGGGGTGGAGCTCGACCGCTTCCGGCTGCCGGGCGCGATCGCCGTCCACGCAGAGCCCGGCGGCCGCTGGGCGCTGGTGGAGACGCTCGGCAGCGACTGGGCGCTGTTCGACGCCACGACCACGTCGCTGCGGTTGCTGTCCTTCGCCGGGGACGCGCCGCGGAGCGACCCGGTGGTCGTCGGCCCGCTGGCCTGGTGGAACGCCGAGGGGGGTGCGTGGCTCGTGCGCATGGACGGCGGCGAGCCGCTCGGCCTGGCCGACCGGCTCGGCGAGGACGCGGAGGTCGTCAGCGCCACCGCGGACGGCGGTCACGTCCTGGTCGCGGCGGACGACCTGCACGTGATCGACACCGCCACCGGCGATGACCGCCGTCTGGCACCCGACCGCCGCTGGGGCTTCGGCGCGCACGGCGTCCTCGCCGACGTCATGGTCGACGCCGACCGGATCCTCCTCTCGGTCGAGGAGGTCGACGGCTCGGACCGGCGGGAGCGCGCGCTGCTGGCCCAGCCCGGGACGCCGATCCCCCTGCCGGACGGCCGCGTGCTGGTCGCCGGCTCCCCGTCGGTCCTGGTCGCCACCGACGGGACGGTGACGGAGCTCCCGGCGATCGACGTCCAGGGCGCGACCACCGTGGTGGGCGCCGGCGGCCAGGTCGTGCTCGTGGCCCACGAGGAGGGGTGGCAGGTCGTCGACGTCGCGGCGGGGACGGTCGAGCCGGTCGAGCCGACCGCCGGCGCACGCCCCGTCCACCACCCCCTGCCGGACTGGATCTGGGGGGTCCCCGCGGACCAGGCGGGTGGGGTCGTGGTGCTCGACGCGGTCAGCGGGGAGGCCAGGACCTTGCTGGCCCACACCCCCGTCGAGGAGATCAGCCACGTCGCGTCGGACGGCGCCGCGGTGGTGGTGCGCACCGGCGACGGGATGCCCGCCGTGCTCCGCGCCGACGGGACGACCGCACCCCTCGACGACGTGGCGGGGTTGCAGGACGTCGTGCTGCACCCCGACGGGGACGCAGCCGCCCTCGCGGTGGACGGGGATGGGGGCCACCCGCTGCTGGTCGGGCCCCTCGACGGGAGCGACCGGGTGGAGGTGCCGACCGGCCGCAGCCCGGTGTGGGTCGCGACCGGTCGCTGACGCCGGGTTCGCTGAGGGCCGGGGTTCGCTGAAGGCTCTGGCGGCCGGGCCGGATCAGAGGATGGCGGCCGGCGTGTAGGTGGCGGCGTCGCCGACGCGCTCCCGCCACGGCCGCACGGCCTCGACGAACGCGTCGACCTGGGCGGGCGCCCGACCCACGAAGGCGGCCTCGTCGGCCAGCAGCGCGGTGAGCTCCTCGCGGTCGAGGGGCAGGCGGTCGTCCGCGGCGAGGCGCTCGACCAGGTCGTTGGCGACCTGCCCCCGCTCCCGCATCGCGAGGGCGACGGCGACGGCGTGCTCCTTGACGACGTCGTGGGCGACCTCCCGGCCCACGCCGCGCTGGACGGCGGCGACGAGGATGCGGGTGGTGCCGAGGAACGGCAGGTACCGCTGGAGCTCGCGGGCGATCACCGCCGGGTAGACGCCCATGTCGTCGAGGACGGTCAGGAAGGTCTCGAACAGCCCGTCGACGGCGAGGAACGCGTCGGGCAACATGACCCGGCGGACCACCGAGCAGGACACGTCGCCCTCGTTCCACTGGTCGCCCGCCAGCCCCGCGGCCATCGCCAGGTGTCCCGAGAGGATCACGGCGAAGCCGTTGATGCGCTCGCACGACCGCGAGTTCATCTTGTGCGGCATGGCGGACGAGCCGACCTGGCCGGGTTGGAAGCCCTCGGTGGCGAGCTCCTGGCCGGCCATCAGCCGCAAGGTCGTCGCCAGGCTGGAGGGGCCCGCCGCGACCTGCACCAGGGCGCTGACGACGTCCAGGTCCAGCGAGCGCGGGTACACCTGACCGACGTTGTCGAGGACCCGGGTGAAGCCGAGGTGGCGGGCGACCGCCCGCTCGAGGGCGACCACGGCATCGGCGTCGCCGAGCAGGTCGAGCTGGTCCTGCTGGGTGCCGACGGGGCCCTTGATGCCGCGCAGCGGGTAGCGCTCGATGAGCTGGTCCACGCGCTCGGTGGCGGCGAGCAGCTCCTCCCCCGCGTTGGCCAGGCGCTTGCCGACGGTGACCGCCTGGGCGGGCACGTTGTGGGTGCGCCCCGCGACCACGAGGTCCCGGTGCTGGATCGCCAGGTCGGCGAGGCGCACCAGGGCGGCGACGCAGCGGTCCCGGACGAGGAGCAGGCTCGAGCGGACCTGCAGCTGCTCCACGTTCTCGGTCAGGTCGCGGGACGTCATGCCCTTGTGGACCTGCTCGTGGCCCGCCAGGGCGCTGAACTCCTCGATGCGGGCCTTCACGTCGTGGCGGGTGACCCGCTCGCGCGCGGCGATCGAGTCGAGGTCGACGTCGTCGACGACGGCCTCGTGGTCGCGGATCACCTGCTCGTCGACGTCGACGCCGAGCTCGGCCTGGGCGCGCAGGACGGCGATCCACAGCTGCCGCTCGCGGCGGACCTTGCCCTCGGCGGACCAGATGTCGGCCATCGCCGGCGAGGCGTAGCGGGCGGCGAGGACGTTCAGGAGCGGGGAGGAGGTGGTCACGCGCGCAGGCTCGCACATCCTCCCCGCCGACCGTCAACGCCGGTCAGGAGTCGACCGAGGCCGGGCTGGCCGCCGAGGCGGGGCTGTCGGGGGACGCGGGGCTGTCGGGCTGGGGCGCGGGGGCCGGCGGAGCTGGTGCCGGTGCGGGGGGCGGGGGTTGGACCGGTGCCGGTGCCGGTGCGGGGGGTGGCGGTGGGGCGGGCGCGGCCACCGCGGGGGCAGCCGCGACGGGGCTGTCGACGCTCACGGGTGTGGCCGCGCTGGCGGGGCTGGCGGCGCTGACTGGGCTGACGGGGGTGTTCGGGCTGTCGGGGCTGATCGGGCTGTCGGCGTCGTCCACGCTGGCCAGGCTGACCGGGCTGGTGCCGGGCGACGTGACCGAGTCGGCCGACGGGGCGCTGTCGACGAGCTGGGGGCCGACGCCGAGGTAGCCGCGGACCGCCGGGTCGCGCAGGGCCTCGGGGGTCGTCGGTGAGGCCGTGGGCCGGTCCGGGGGAGCCGCCACGCGGTCGGTGGCGGAGGGCTCTGAGGTCTGCGCGGGCTGCTGGGAGGCGGACGCGAGCTGGATGGCCTGGGGCAGGTCGCTGCCGGTCGCCTGGACGACGAGTCCGCCGACGGCCATGCCGGCGACCGCCGAGCCGGCGGCGATGAGCTTCCAACGGTTGTGCACGGGAGTACCTCCTGGGTCGTGGGGTGCGTGCGATGACGTCACCGTGCCGGTCGGGCATGTGACCGCGGTGAGGTGGCCATGAGGACCTCCTCATCTGCGATCCCCGCGAGGCGGGCCGCTGCGGCGAGTCGCTCGACGGCGGTGTCGTGCCACGTCGTCTCGCCCACGGCGAACCCGCCCGCGGCGAGGCCGAGGAGGACCCCGGCAGCCCGGTGGCGGAGGGCGTGCGGGTCGACGATGCCGGTGGCGGCCGCCACGTAGGCGTCCGCCCAGCGGGTGATCCTCGTGGCGGCGGCCGGTCGCCACTGCGCCAGCGCCCACAGGTGGGCGACGACGGTCGCGCAGTCGTCGAGGACCGGGCCGGTGCCGGCGCCGTCGAGGTCGATGAGCGACAGCGCCCCCCTCTGGTCCACGAGCACCTGGCCCTCGTAGAGGTCGCCGTGCACCACCCCCTCGGGCCCGCCGGCGGCGGATCGGGCGACCTCGGCGATCCGGCGGATCGTCGGCTCGCGGTCGGGCAGCAGCCCGGCCAGCACGCCGGCGTGCGGGGCGACGTGCGCGCGGCGGGGGGGCGGCAGCCCGGCGGGGTCGGCGGCGGCGCGCCG